>JBDTMO010000443.1:0-5133 GCA_039934235.1 bacterium
CCGCGTCTCGGACAACGCGATGCCGCATCAGGACGTCATCGTGACTATTCAAGGATACGTGGCCGACCTCAAGGTCGAAGTGCCGGGACGACCAAAATCACCATGACCAGCACCGACTGAATGCCGCATCCTGTCATCAAAGTCACCGGCATTCGGAAGACGTACGGCAAGCTCGTCGCCGTGGACGACGTGTCACTCGACGTCTACGACGGCGAGATTTTTGGATTGATCGGGCCAAACGGTGCCGGAAAGACGACGACGATGGAATGCGTCGAAGGCATCCGCACGCCAGACCGCGGGACGATCTCGGTGCTCGGCCTCGATCCGTTTCGGGACATCTACAGACTGCAAGAGCGAATCGGCGTGCAGCTGCAGCAGGCGCAATTACAAAAGCGGATCAAGGTGTGGGAGGCGGTGCACTTGTGGGCATCGCTCTACAGGAAGCAGCCGCGCATCGGCGAGCAGTTGCTCGAGCAACTCGGGCTGGTGGACAAACGCAACGCGTGGTTCATGACACTCTCGGGCGGCCAGAAGCAGCGGCTCTTTATCGCGTTGGCGTTGATCAACGACCCCGAAGTCGTGTTCCTCGACGAATTGACGACGGGGCTGGATCCGCAGGCACGCCGCGCCATCTGGGAGCTGGTGCGCGGTATCCGCGAGCGCGGCAAGACCGTCTTTCTCACCACGCACCTGATGGAGGAGGCGGAGCGGCTCTGCGATCGTGTTGCCATCATCGAGCATGGTCGGATTATCGACATCGGGCAGCCCGAGGAGCTCGTGCGTCGGCACTGTCCGGAACGCAGCGTCGTCCTTGTCACGGATGACGCAGCGGCCGCTGAACGCTTCGAGCGAGTGCCGCACGTCTCTGCGGTGACGCAGCGGGAAACGCGCTACACGTTGCGCGGCGTCGGCGACGAGTTCGTCAGCGATGTCATCGAGTGTCTGTCCGAAAACAGGATCCACGTCACGGATTTTCGCACCGTCTTGCCGACGCTCGAGGACGTGTTCCTCAAGCTCACCGGCCACTCCATTCGCGACTGAGGATCCACGATGCGAGGACTCTTCCAGCTCACGTGGCTCGAGATCAAGATCTTTCTTCGCGAGCCGCTCGGCGCCATCGGCTCGATTGTCATTCCCGTCGTTGTGTTCATCCTCATCGGCAAGGCCGCGCCGCGGGCAGCTGCGGACGGAGGATTGCCGTCGATGGGAGTCTTTGCCGAGGGCGGCGTTCCGACGATTGTGTCGATGATGATCGCGATCAGCGCGGTCCTGTCCCTTGTTGCCATCATTTCCATCTATCGCGAGGGTGGCATCCTCAAGCGACTGCGCGCGACTCCGTTGCGCCCGCCGACAATTCTTACCGCGCACGTGCTGGTGAAGTTGCTGCTCACCGCGCTCACGATGACGCTGATGATGCTTGCCGGGAAGCGCTACTTCGCGATTGGCCCGGAAGTTCCGATCGTCAGTTTTTCGCTGGCGCTCCTGCTCAGCACGTGGAGCGTTCTCTCGATGGGGTTCGTGATTGCCAGCATCATTCCGACGGCGCGCTTCGCGCAGCCAATCGGTGCGCTGGTACTCTATCCGATGATCGGCGTGTCGGGAATCTTCTTTCCTGTTGCGGCGCTTCCGCCAACATTGCGCTCGGTGGCGCGAGTGCTTCCGCTCACGCACGTGGTGGCGCTCCTGCAAGGCATTTGGCGCGGGGACACGTGGGTATCGCACATGGGCGACGTCGCAGCGCTCGTCATCACCTTCATCGTGTGCGTCGCAATCTCGTCGAAAGTCTTCCGCTGGGAATAGGGGTCTGGAGCGCGCTGTCGTCCTGAGCGTAGCGAAGGACCTGCACCTTCGCTGCTAACGCGTCACGATGCCCATTCGCACGACTTCGAAGGCGCTGGACGGAACCTGCTTGAGCGCATCGAGCTGGCTGTCGTTCCAGCGAGGGTCTGGCGCGCCGGTGACGTACCATCCGCTGCCGTTGTCCGCGACGATCAAGCCGTACGTTTTCATCGCGCGGAGGATGACCTGGACCTCTGGAGGGAAGGTCGAGACGTTGAATGATGCCTTGAGTCGCACGCGCATGCCCATCGGCGGCACGAGCGACGACGTGTCCGAGCTCGCGTAGTGTCGAGCCGGCGCAATGAATCCCTTTTGCGTCCGTGGGCAAGTGAAACGCAGCGCATGCGTGATCGCGCCTTGCTGCACCGCCTCATCGAAGCGAACGAGTCCCGGAAAGATGGGCAAACCCGCCGCATCTGCCGACGTCCAGTACATCGGTCGCAGGTGATTCGACGCGAGGTCGAACACCGCGCCGGAGCCAGCGTGCCAGCTCGCGCCCGCGTTGAGCGGATGCGCATCGTACAGCTCGTACAGCTTCCAGTGCAGCGTATCGACCACGAGCACATGCCGGTCGCCGGCGCTCGTCGCGCCCCCTTCGATGGGCGCGTCCGGCGGAATCGGGTACGGGCCGGCGTCGCTCTCAGTCGCGTAGTCGAACGAGACGGAGCGTGTCGGCTGCGAGCCGCCCACAAGTACATAGGGAATGCCGTAGGTCGTCCCGAAGTCGGGGTGCAGGTTGCGCACGCCGCACGCCGCAATGAGCGCGCTGGACGCGGGATCCACCGGCTGCGCTGATATGTCGGTGTTCCATGGGTTGTCGGCGGGGAACAGCCGGCGACTCAACGAGCCGGCGGTGGTCGTAACCTTGGTCGTGTCGCCGGAAGGAACCGTGAGGTAGCCGTCGGACGGTGCGCTGCAGGCGAGCGCGCAGGACGCCAACGCAACCACGAATCGTCGAGGCATGTGCATGGCTTCAACCTACGATTCGACGCCTGGGCTTCCTGCGATGAAGATCACCAATGCATTCGGCTGCCGGTCACTGACGGGCCGCCGGCAAAGGGTGCGGATCCTTCGACTCGCTCCGCTCGCTCAGGATGACATCCCCGCGCCGAGTACCGTTCACCGTTCAGAAAAGGGCCCGTCCGAGCGAACTCGAACGGGCCCCTCGATCAAACAAGCGGACCGCTCGATCAGCGACTCCGACGGCGACGAAGCCCACCAATTGCGAACAGACCCAGTCCCACGAGCCCTAATGTTGCCGGCTCCGGGGTTACCACGGTGTCGTCCGTCGTGGTGCGGATGAAATTACAGCTTGGGTTGTTGGCGCCGGCACCGCACGTAACGGCGAGATCAACGTAGGCATTCAGGTCCGTGTGGAGAATTTGGTTGCCATTGGCATCCAGCACGTCGTTGCCATTGGCGTCCACTTCATGCCCCGTTCCCACGACGCTCAACCAGGTGGCCGCGTTGTAGAGATTGTAGGTGCCTGCGGGAGCAGTGCCGCCTGCGGGCGTCAACGTTCCAAACAGGTAATCATAGGTGCTGCCAGGAGCCATGGTGAACGTGTTCTGGCCCAGGAAGCATGGCGCAAGTGCGCCGCAGTAGTAGAAGTCAAAGACGTACGGCGTGCCGCCACAACTGGTGAAGAACGTTCCCGAGCACTCGAGCGCGACAGTGGTGCGGGCGAACGAATACGAATCGAAGGCCAGTGACTGATAGTTAGTTCCGTCGAAGTAGGAACCTTGTGACGGCAGCGTCAGGCCCGGAATCCCGAAGTTCGTACCCGGTGAGTCGCCGTCGAACATGAACGGATTGGCGCCCGCGTCGAGCGTGAGACGAATCCAGATGTCGAACGCGTCATGCGTCGTTCCTGTGCCTGTCGGCTGCAGGTAGGACGCATGGAGACCTGGTACGTTCGATGACGGCTGTGCGACCGCCGTGGACAGTGGAACAGAAAGAGCTACCGCAGCTGCGAAACCAATGAACCATCGTCGGACCATTTGGCTAACCTCCGCTCGGGTGATCACGCTTCCAAGAAGCGCTAAACGCCTTTGGCAACTCATGCGCCGCTCACCTGAAGAAGCTTTCAAAACGCTAACGTCCATGCGCGCATAGACTTGCGATTGTGCCATATGCTGGCAACGACGTCACATGTTGTTCAGGCCCAACACAAATCGTTGCAATGTTGCGAATCGCGAACTCGCGTAATTGATGAACTGGAGCCACAGTTTGCGGAGCGCATTCGACACTCTTACCTCTCGCGAACAGCATACAGAAATCGCGCATAGCCAATCTCTGACGCGTTCTTCGTAAGCTCCACAGTGGCCCACGCGACCACATCTCCGAACGGACGGTCGCGAAATGGCCAACGCGTTCGGTCAGTCGAGCGCAAGTCATCATCCGTCAGTCGCTCGATGTGCATCGTCCATTCGTCGTGCAGCCCATCGATTCGCTGACGCACAGCGTTCGCCGTGCCCGGCCACATCACAGACGCCCGCGAAAGAGTCCTGTCGCCGAACGAGTGGTCGAGCACCATGCTCCACCAGAACTCCACGTGCCACGTGAGCCACGCAATACTCGGCGGACCAAGGTCATATCCCTCGTGCTCAGGCCAGTCCGCGCGCCAGGTACCATCGGGCGCCTCGCGCACGTCCAATCCCCGCTGGGCAGGACGCCACATGCACTCGGCCGTGGTGAGTCCGTCGAGATGGAAGGTGGTGAGTTTCCACGCTGTTTCGAACTGCCGGAGCAAATACGCACGGGCTTCGTTGGCCACGGGAGACTCTGGTCTGGGATGATCCATCGTCGGTCGAACCAAATGCGCAGACGGCAAATGCGCCAGCGAATGAAGACGCGCTCATTCGCCAACGGATAGTCGGCGAACCGCTCAGCACGACTCGCGCACACTCGACAGACGAGCAGCGCCGCGATACTCTGCGTGGTCCCGCTGATCCCCTCGTCCACACTGCGTGTGCGTTCACTCTCTGTCGGCATCGACGTCGGCGGCACGTTCACCGATCTCGTCGCCGTCGACGCGAGCGGTGCCGTGACGACAGAAAAGGTGCCGAGCACGCCGTCGGATCAGAGCGATGGTGTCGCACTGGCGCTGGAACTGCTCAACGGCGCGCCCGTGTCGCGCTTCGTCCACGGCACCACGATCGCGACGAATATGCTCCTCGAGCGCGCGGGCGCGCGCGTCGCCATCGTCGCCACCGACGGCTTCACGGACGTGCTCCATCTCGCGCGACAGGATCGTGCGTCGCTCTATGATCTCGCGCGACACCATCCACCACC
>JBDTMO010000444.1:0-5122 GCA_039934235.1 bacterium
TGAGCAGCGCGAGCACCGAACGTCGCGTCGAAGGTTCGCTGCGCATCTCGTTGATGGACGTCGCCGTCGCGCTCATCGGCTCGATGCGTCCCTGCTGCGAGCTCGGTGCCTCCGTGTTGATGCGTGGTCCAAGCACCGCGAGTTCGGCGCGTGCCTGCTGGATGGAGACGTTGGCTTTGAGTCGCGCAGCGATGCTGATGAAGTTCTGGTTGGTCGTGAGGTATTCAGGGTACGACGTCGCCGGCGCCATCGTCGTCGGGATCCAGAACAACGCTCGGCCGCTCAGTCCACGAAACCCAGGTTCCGCGATGCCGACGATGGTGAGCGTGACGCCGTTGGCACGGATGGTTCCGCCGATCGTCTGGGTGTCGCCTTGGAAGAAGTCGCGCCAGAGATCGTGGCTAAGGACGACGACAGGATGCGCGCCCTCGGCCTCATCTTCGTCGGGGAGGAAGAACCGTCCGGCGATGGGCTTCGCGCGCAGCATACGGAAGTAAGACGTGCCGACGATCTCTCCGGTCGCTGACGTTGCGCCAGTCGGCCCGATCAGGGTGAGGGTCGTCGTTGCGTGGTTCGAGATTGTCTCGAAACTCCTGGCCTGCTCGGAGACGAGTCGCACGCGCGGCCAGGAGAAGCGTTCCTGTCGCGCTTCACCGGTGGCGTTCGTGCGGGTCGTGCTGAGGAGAACGAGATCCTCCGCGCGCTCGAAAGGCGGTTGGCGGAGGATGGCAGCATCCGCGAGCGCGAAAGTGGTGGCCAACGCGGCGGTGCCGATGGCGAGCATTCCCGCGACGGCGAGGGAGAACCCTGGGCTTCGAGCCAGGGAGCGAAGTAGGCGGAGGTTCGGCATATAGCTGGGATGCCGCAGAGTGTCGGATCGCTTGCACGCGGTCGGATCGGCGTCCGCGACGACCGTCAGTAGCTCGACCCGCCTCCGCCGCCGCTCGTGGAGCCCGATCCGCCAAAGGACCCTCCACCTCCGCCCCCGCCGCCACCACTATTGCCGCCGCTCCCGCTCGCCGCAACCGCCTCGACGATTTGCGGCAGCGTTACGCGTTGCGTCCACGTCGCGCCGCAGGCCTGGCAGTTGAAGGCATCCTCCGCGATCCCCGAGCTCATCGTCGTCGGGTGCACCAGCACGCTGCGCTCGTGCGACGCGGCACGACGGTGGCACGACTGGCACTCCGAGTACCGGCTGAACCACGCGCGGTATGGAAGCACTGTCGTCTCCCCGCAGTCGCACTTCCACACGTCATAGTCCACGCTGCCGAGTTGCTCCTCGACACCTTGCCCATGGTCGAGCGCAACGTTGTCGGCGTCCTCGTCGAGACGACGCATCGAGCGGCCGCAGCGCGGGCACTTCCTCCGGTGATGCCGTCTCCAGCGCAGCAGGAACGCGAGGAGCGCCGCGCCGAGACCGGATCCGCCAAGCGCCCATGGCAGCGCATTAGAGGACTCTGGCGCGGGTGCCGGCGCGAGCGACTGCTGCGGAGCGGCACCAGCCTTGGCCGCGGCAGCCTCGAGCCCGATATCCCCCCGCAGGCGCGCCTCCACGCCAGACACCCCAGCCTCCACCGCCTCGGCATACTCCTTCGCGCGCAGATGCGGGACGATGGAATCCCGACAAATCGCCGCCGCCGTGGCGTCCGTGATGATGCCCTCGGCGCCGGTGCCCGTCTCGATCCAGCACTCGCCACGATGGTTCGGGGCCAGCTCCTTCGGCACGATGAGGATCAAAACGCCGACGTCGCGACGCGCGGAGCCGATCGCCGCGACACTGCCCACCTTCCACGTGCGATAAATTTCGACCGCTACCTGGACGGGCGCGTAATCGCCAATCGACGGCAGGATCGCGACGGCGATGTCGCCGAACCCGGCACGCTGCACGTCGACGATATGTGCGTCGAGTGCAGCGTGCGCATCGGCCGCAATCAACCCGCGCGCGTCGGAGACGAACGACGCCGGCGTCGGCGCGGGCGGCACGAACTTCGTGACCGCACCGCCGACCGGGGTTCGTTGTGGCTGTGCGAGCACCAGCAGCAGGGCGAGCCGAGTACGCATGGCGACAATCTAAGAGTGGCGCGCCCCCTGTACATGCAGCTCGTGGGGCCAATTACGGTTGTCATCCCGCAGGAGCGAAGCGAGTGTCGGGATCTACTATCATAGCTCTGTGGCATTCGTCGAGCGCGTGGACAGAAGGTCCCGACACGCGCTCGCTGCGCTCGCGCTTGCGGGATGACAGTCATTCGCACCCCAATTGAACAGCATTGGTCGTGCGGCATGATATGCGGCCAGCTGCCCGCGAGAACGCCGCTACTTTCATTTATGCGCCTTCAGAACGGCATCCCGCTCTACTCCGCCAAGGATCTGCTCACGTTCCTCGGCTGCACGCACAGCACAGCGCTCGACCTCCAACTGGCCACCGGCGTAATTGCCGCTGACGACGACGAGGACGATCCATACCTCGAGCTCCTGAAGGAGAAAGGCAACGCGCACGAGGCGCAGTACCTCGAGCACCTCATCGGTGAGGGTCGCTCCGTGCGCGAGATCGCGCGCGTTGCGTCGTTGGACGACATGGCCGAGTTGACGCGCGCAGCCATGCGCGAAGGTATGGACGTCATCTATCAGGGCGCCCTCGTCGAGCTGCCGTGGCACGGGTACTCCGACTTTCTCCTGCGCGTCGAGAAGCCGTCGGCGCTTGGGTCCTGGTCGTACGAAGTCGCCGACACCAAGCTCGCCCGTTCGGCAAAGCCGAAGCACGTCCTCCAATTGTGCCTGTATTCCCAGATGGTCGCGCGCGAACAGGACCTCATGCCCACGCACGCGCATGTGGTGCTCGGCGACAGCACGAAGTTCTCCTTTGCGCTTAACGACTACATCTACTATTGCGACGCCGCAAAGCGACGCTTTCTCGCCTTCATGGCGAACGACGCGCGCGAGACGTCCGCCGAACCGTGCGAGCACTGCGGCATGTGTCGCTGGAGCGGTCGGTGTGAGCACGAGTGGCACGAAGCCGATCACCTGAGCCTCGTCGCGCGCCTCGCCGGCCCACAGGCGCGCAAGCTCCGCTCGGCCGGTATTACAACGCTCCGCGGACTTGCCGAACTCGCCGACGGCAGCAGCGTCCCTAAACTGCAGCCCGAGACCCTCGGGCGGCTGCGCGACCAGGCGAAGTTGCAATTCGGCAAGCGCACCACGGGCACCAACGCCGCCGAGACACTGCCGCTGGAGGCGAGGCGTGGCTTTAGCCGCCTTCCCCAACCGGATCCCGGCGATCTCTTCTTCGATATGGAAGGAGATCCCGTCTACTCACCCGAGGGTTCGCTGGAATACCTCTTCGGCTTCCACTTCCTCGACGACAACGGGGTGGAGACCTTCCGCGCGTTCTGGGCGCACGACCGTGACTCGGAGAAGACCGCGTTCGAGGATGCGCTGGACTTCATCGTCGAGCGCATGCGCCGCTTCCCGAAAGCGTTCGTCTATCATTACGCCGCGTATGAGGAGACAGCGCTGCGGAGACTCGCTCGCCAATACGGCACGTCCAAGCGGCAGCAGGACGACGCGATCATGCGTCTTGCGCAGGCGCACGGCACGCGCGAGAACGAAGTGGACGACCTCCTGCGTGATCGCAAGCTCGTGGACCTGTACAAGGTCGTGCGCGAGGGCATTCGCATCTCGGAGTCTTCTTACTCACTCAAGAACCTCGAGGTCTTCTTCGCGGAGGAGCGCACCGAGACCATCAAGTCCGGCGGCCACAGCGTCGTGGCGTTCGAGCGGTGGCTCGTGCTGCGCGACGATGCGATCCTCAAGGAGATCGAGGTTTACAACGCGTTCGACTGCCGGTCCACCATGCAGTGCCGCGATTGGCTCTTAACGCTGCGGCCTGCTGGGGTGGAGTGGTTCGATCCCGCACAGGGGAAGTCCACCGAGGACGCCGAGAAGGAAAAGAAGCGGCGCCTGTCGGACGCGCACATCCTCGAGCTTCGCGAGCAACTCGCTGCGGGCGCGCCGGACGGCGACCGCGAATGGCGCGAGTTGTTAGGTCACCTGCTCGAGTATCATCGCCGCGAGGCGCGCCGCGAATGGTGGGACTTCTTCAAGCGGCTCGGGAATACGCGCGAGTTCCACATCGATGATATCGACTGCATTGGTGGTCTCGTTCGCGACTCCAGCGTTGCTCCGCGCGTCGAGAAGCGGTCGATGGTGCACACGCTCACCTTCCCCGATCAGGAGTTCAAGCTCGGTAAAGGCACTGCCGTTCGCGCGGACACGGGTGAGGCTCTCGAGATCGTGGCGCTCGACGAAGCGCAGCGGCGTCTCGAGCTCAAGGTCGGTCCGTCGCGCGCTCCGCTCGTGGACGACTTCGCCCTGATTCCCGGTGGACCGCGTGATGACACCTTGCTTCGCGACGCCATCGAGCGCTTCGCGGTAAGCGTGATCGAGGGGCGTATCGATGGCCGAGGCGCTGTGCTCAGCATCTTGCGACGCGAGCTTCCTCGCATGGTTGGCGACGTCATTCTCCGGAGCGACGATCCGGACGACTTGCTCGCCGGCACCGTGGATGCGATCGCGCGGATGCAGGAGACTCACCTCGTTATCCAGGGACCGCCGGGCACGGGTAAGACCTTTACGTCGGCTCACGCCATCGTCTCGCTGATCGCGAGTGGCAAGCGCGTAGGCGTGACGTCTATGACGCACAAGGCCATCAACAACCTTCTCAAGTGCGTCGAAGAAGTTGCTGCAAAGCGTGGTGTGGAGTTCCTCGGCGTGAAGAAGTACAGCGAGGTCGAACAGAAGCTTGGCGGCCGTTTCATTGACGACACGAACGACAACAAGGTCGCGGCCGACCGTTCTGCGTTTGCCCTGGTAGCGGGAACTGCTTGGCTCTTCGGACGGTCCGAGTTCGACGGCGCACTCGACTACCTGTTCATCGATGAGGCAGGACAGGTCAGCTTAGCCAACGTTGTGGCGATGGGCGGGTGTGCCCGCAACATCGTGCTCGTTGGCGACCAGATGCAGCTCGCGCAGCCGGTTAAGGGTGCGCACCCGGGCGGAAGCGGAGTGTCGGCACTCGATTATCTCATGCGAAGCTGGGCCACCGTCCCGCGCGATCGCGGCATCC
>JBDTMO010000445.1:0-5110 GCA_039934235.1 bacterium
GTACAAGCGCCGGGTGCGGCCGAACGCGTCGCCGGAGCGGCTGGTGGCCGTCGGACGCGTCGCCACGGTGACGTCCGTTATCGTCGCGTGCGCGCTCGCGCCGCTGGTGGGGAGCCCGCGATTCCACGGCGTGTTCAACTTCATCCAGGAGTTTCAGGGCTATATCTCGCCCGGCATCGTCGCCGCTTTTCTCGTCGGCATCCTCATTCCACGCGCGCCTGCCGCGGCGGGGGTCACCGCGCTGCTCGGTAGCGCACCCGTCTACGGACTGCTGCAATGGCAGCTGAACGAAGTGCATTTCCTCATTCGCATGCTGATCACCTTCGTCGCCGTCACAGGCGTCATGCTGATCATGACGGTACTGCGTCCGCTCACCGCTCCCCGCACGATGCCAGTCCAGCGCGATCTCGATCTCGCGAGCTCCCCTCTCGCGAAATGGCTCGGCGCGGCGGTGATTGCTTCGGTCCTCACGTTCTTCGTGGTGTTCTGGTGATCCGCGACAGCGCGTCCGCCATCTCCAACAACGCACGCTGACTTCATCCCTCTACTCCCGGCATCGATGAGATCCCTCCTTGCGGCAGTCTCCATCCTGGCACTGGCAGCCCCCACCGCCACCGCGCAGCCCGTCACGCTGTGGGACGGGAAGGTCGTTGCGGGCATCGTGCATGACGGCACCCGGACCGGCGAGATCGCGGCCGGACTGCTCGCACGCGACCTGAAGGCACTCACCGGACGTGATGCGAACCTCGCGACCACGCTCGCCGGCTGCGCTCAGGTCTGCGTGGTTCTCGGCACCCACGACTTCCCGCTCATCGTGCAACTCGCCGCGAAAGCCGGCATCAAACCGCAGGCGCTGAAAGGTCAGTGGGAACGCTATGAACGCGTCGCCGTTGAGGCCGACGGCAGGACGTACCTCCTGATCGCCGGATCCGACCGACGCGGCATGATCTACGGCGTGGTGGATCTCACCCGCGAGATGGGGATATCGGCCTGGGAGTGGTGGGCGGACGTGGCACCGCGACACGTCGCTCGCCTCACCGTGAATGGCGCCGATACCAGGAGCAACACGCCCTCCGTGCAATACCGCGGCTTCTTCCTGAACGACGAAGACTGGGGCTTGCAGCCGTGGGCCGCGAAGACGTACGAGCCGGAAACCGGTGACATCGGCCCGAAGACCTACAGTCGCATCTTCGAGCTGATGTGGCGCCTCAAGGCGAACACCATCTGGCCGGCCATGCACCCTTCAACCAAGCCTTTCTACAGCTTTCCGGCCAATCCCAGGGTCGCCGATGACTATGCCATCGTCGTGGGGACATCGCACGCCGAGCCGATGCTGCGCAACAACGTGCGCGAGTGGGATCAGAACACGCGCGGCGCCTTCAACTACCTCACGAATCGCGACGCGTTGATCAAATACTGGCAGCAGCGCGTCGTGGAGGCGAAGGGATCTGATGTCATCTACAGCCTTGGATTGCGCGGCATCCACGATGGCCCGATGGAGGGCGCCGCAACAGTCGAGGCGCGCAAGGTCGTCACGCAGGACGTCCTCGCGGTGCAGCGCAACCTCCTCAGCAAGGAGCTCGGGAAACCGGTCACCGACATTCCCCAGGCCATCACCATCTACAAGGAAGTCGAAGACACCTACAATGCAGGACTGAAGGTGCCGAACGACGTCATGCTGGTATGGAGCGATGACAACTACGGCTACCTGACGCGCCTCAGCTCACCTGCAGAGCAGAAGCGCGCCGGAGGAGCGGGGCTCTATTACCACGTCTCCTACTGGGGGCAGCCGCATGACTACCTGTGGCTGTCGACCACTCATCCGGGCCTTGTCCGGGAGCAGATGGACCGGGCCTGGACGCAGAATGCACGGCGCGAATGGATCTTCAATGTCGGCGACATCAAGCCCAGTGAGTATCTCGCCACCTACCTCATGGACCTGGCCTTCGACCACGGGACGTTCGACCTGACGCCGCGAAAGCACCTCGAGGATTTCATGTCGAAGCAGTTCGGCGCGTCACAGGCGCCCGAGATTGCCGCGATCATGATGCGGTATTACGACCTGGCGTTCGCGCGGCGGCCGGAGTTCATGGGCTGGGACCAGACGGAGCCAACAACCCAGGCGCGGACCAGTGCCTACGTGCAGTCCGACGGCGAAGAGGCACAGGTACGCCTCGCCGCGTATGCGGATCTCGTCGCGCGGGCCGACAAGGTCGCCGCGGCTCTCCCCGCCGACCGTCAGGACGCGTTCTTCCAGATGGTCCAGTATCCCGTTCGCGGTGCCGCGGATCTCAACACGCGAATCCTGAAGCTTGACCTGTCGTCCCTCTACGCACAGCAGGGTCGTGCGAGTGCGAACTTCTACAGTGATCAGGCGAAGGCGGCGCAGGATCGCATCGCCGGGGAAACGGCGCGGTACAACAGTATGCAGAACGGCAAATGGCGGCTCATGATGAATGATTCACCACGCAGGCTCCCAGTGTTCGAGACACCGAAATACCCGACGTGGACCCCCTCGGACAAGGTCGGCTGTGCCACGTCGTTCAATGGCCAGTTCGCGGGTGCAGGCGGCCTGGAGTTTCGCACCGGCAAGCCCGGAATGCAGACCATCAGCCTGTTCGGATATGCGCCGAAGGACCTTTCGTGGACGGCGAAGTCGAACAATGCGAGCCTGAAGCTGTCGGCGGATTCGGGGGTACTCAACGCGGCGAACGGGTACGAGGTTCGGCTGGCGGTGACCTATGACGGCGGCACCTCCAAGGGCGACATCAGCCTGGCGTGCGGTGGCAGTGGCCGACCAATGAGCGTTCGGACGCGGCTGTCGCCGCAGAGCACCACGCCGTCGGAGGCGTACCGCGCGATCGTCATCCCGGTCACATCGGCACCGGTGAATCCGCAATGGGAGCGCATCGAAGACCTGGGGAGCCAGGGCAAGGTCGTTCGTTCACGACTGAGTCTGGCGTCGCTCGACTCGCGCAACGCCAGCAAGGCCGCGCCGCTGATCTACAAATTCACCAGCACCTCCGCGGTAGGGGGCCAGGTGAAGGTCGTGGCTCTGCCGACGAAGCCCCTGCACTCTGGTGTCGGTGTTCGGCTCGCGGTGAGCCTCGATGGCGGGCCACTGCAGGTGTTCGATTTCGCCACCGTCGGCCGCAGCGATGAATGGCGCGAAAATGTCCTGAGCAACACCGCGGTTCGAACGCTGCCCTTCAAGCTGCTCGCACCCGGTCTCCATGAGCTGAAAGTTCATGCGCTGGATCCCGGTGTTGTGCTGGACCGGATCGAAATCGAGCTGGATGGCGCGCCCAAGCGTTATGGCGCGTCCTTCAATGATTTCTGAATCGAACGCAGGCAGTAGTCTGTCATCCCGCAGGAGCGCAATGTCGTCGTGAAGGTGCTGGCGCCCGAACTGGCGGGTACCCGTGTCCGGATTCACCGACGCACAGGCGCAACGCCCATCACTTTCCTGGCTCGGGCGCGATCAGCATGCGCAACAGCGCCGAGCGGAGGGATCAGGCTTCGAGCTTCGTCGTCAAGAGTGGCCGGGCGCTCATCGTGCCGATTCTGAAGAGTACGTACGAACGGCAGGACAGCCTTCGTACCGACCTCACGGACAGCGCGGTCTACTGGCGCGACCACGTCGTGATGTGGGTGTAGGACATTCGTCGAACGCTGGATTACCTGTCCACGCGCACCGACATCGACACGACGAAGCGGGGTTACTTCGGCTACAGCTGGGGATCGAACATGGCGCCGATCAATCTCGCGATCGAGCCGCGGTTCAAGGTTGCCGTGGTCTACGTCGCGGGCCTCGCCATAGAAAGTACGATTACTTCTTTCCTGTGGAGTTCTCGCAGAAGAGTTCGAATCCACTACGTCGAAGGCGTCTGTTCCCGCAGCAACTTGGACAGCGTGGGACGGGCCGCGCCCATCGAGATGAACATGGAGGTTGATGCTTCTTCGACCTCCTGGGGGCGATCCACGGTTACGACTCCAATGCCACACGTACGACTAGCCCCGAGAAAAGGATTGTTGCACGCAACGCCTGAAGTTCAGTTGCAAGCGAATCGAATAAAACCGTTCGCGCTAGCGAACGGCATCAGTAGCTCGCTTGTCGGCAGCAACGCACGGTACACAGCAGCCACGCCGATGCGTCCTGATCAACCCGCGCGCGTGAGGGGTTTGATCTGCTGGATGTGCTTCGCTGCCGCGGAATGCGTGGCATGATAGAGATCCCAGGCGAGTTGCATATTCAACCAGAACTGCGCCTCAACGCAAACCCGTCCCGTCGATCTAGAGTGAACGCGTGGTCCGACGTGTGGCGCCGAGGTGCGATGGGCGAGCACGCTCGACGGCGTTATGCGGGTCGGGCGGGACGCAGCACCGGCATCCCCGACTATAGAATGAGCCAGCTCCCGACGCATCTGCTTCTTGCCGCGCTGCTGCTGCACGGGAGTAACCGGCGCATATCAGCAGGATCAACCGTCGATTCTGCCTCGGGCCCACGTCGTACCACGCGTCACGCGGAGCAATGCCTGTAAACTGACACCCTTGACACCAGCGTGGCTTAGAAAGTGGCATGCGCTATCGAGAACTCTGTTGTGCCATAACGCCTCAGCTCAGCTGCAAGGCATCAATAAATAGCGCGCGGAGCGCGCTTCCGCACCAGCAGTACAGGCTCCGGGATTCCCTCATCCCCCCAGTCCCACATCGGCAGAAAGCCGGCGCAAAGAGAGGTGATCTGCTGGAGCGTCTGCCCGGGTCTCAACGGGCCGACTGCGTTGACAGTGAACGCGACCGCAGTATCACCGCAACTCGGGATCGCCACCTTCAACGAGTCGAGCACGCCGAGTTGATAGGCGTCCTGATTCGCCGGCCAGTGTACCGCGAAGGATCGCACCTGGGGACTTGATGTCGGCGTGGCCGCAACGCGCCCAGCGCTTTGCGTATCGGCCTGTGTCCCACCTGCGCGCTTATCGCACCCAGACGCCAAAATGACCGCGACGAGTAGGAATGAACGAGTCATCTTGGATGTAATCGAAGGATGTTGCCGTGTAACGCCCAAGTTCAGCTGCAGCCGAATCAATAATAGCGAGCGAAGCGAGCAATC
>JBDTMO010000446.1:0-5081 GCA_039934235.1 bacterium
CATCCCGCACGAGGGAGCGCAGCGAGCGAGTGTCGGGATCTACCTTCGCGCGCCTGTTGCCAGCTTCTGCGCCGGGATGGCAGATCCCGACACTCGCTGCGCGAGTGCGGGATGACAGCACAATGAGCGCCGTCGTTCTCCGCGCGACGAACGTCGCGAAGGCGTACGCCGGCGTGCAAGCACTCACCTGCGCCTCGCTCGACCTGCGCGCGGGCGAAGTGCACGCGCTCGTCGGCGAAAACGGGGCGGGCAAAAGCACGCTGATCAAGATCCTCACCGGCGCGGTCCAACCCGACGCCGGCGAAATCACGTTGCGCGGCGACGTGCTCTCACGACTGACCCCGCGAGCGGCAAAGTCGCTTGGCATCGCCGCCATCTATCAGCAGCCCGCGCTGTTCGGCGAGCTCACGGTTGCCGAGAACATCGCCCTTGGAGTCGAGACGACAGGTCCGCTGGGCACGATCAACTGGCGTGAGCGGAATCGCCGAGCGGTGGAACTCCTCACGCGAGTCGGCGCGGACATCAATCCCGAAACGTCCGCCGGCGATCTCGGCATGGCCCAGCAACAGCTGGTCGAGATCGCGCGCGCGCTTGGCGCCGACGCAAATATCCTCATTCTCGATGAGCCCACGGCGTCACTCTCCAAGGACGACGCCGACAACCTCTTTCGGGTCGTTCGCGAGTTGCGGGCGAGCGGCGTCGGAATGATTTACATCTCGCACCGCCTCGAGGAGTTGCCGGTAATTGCCGACCGCGTGACGGTGCTGCGCGATGGGAATACGATCGCGACGCGCACGATGTCGGACGTCAGCAGGGACCAGCTCATTCAGATGATGGTCGGACGCGAACTTTCGTCCGTATTTCCCAAGCGCTCCGTTCCACTCGGCGACACGGTGCTCGAGTTGCGTGGCGTGGGCTGCAGCGCCACTGGCGTGCACGACGTCACCTTCACCGTGCGCGCCGGCGAGATCGTCGGTTTGTCGGGACTCATTGGCGCCGGTCGATCCGAGCTCGCGCGTACCATCTTCGGGCTGACGCCAGCCGATCAGGGCGAGCTCCTCGTATGCGGGCGCGCGACGCGCATCGCATCGCCTGCGGACGCCATTGCGCACAGGATCGCGTACGTGCCGGAAGATCGGCGCGCCCATGGCGTCGTGCTCGACATGTCGGTGTGCGAGAACATCACGCTCGCCGCCTTGAAGAACATCTCGCGGTTTGGTGCGCTCGATTTTCGCCAGGAACGCGAGTTGGCAACCAGCTACTCACAACGCCTCGGCGTCAAGACCGCGTCGATCCGTTCACTCGTCTCCACGCTGTCTGGCGGCAACCAGCAAAAGGTCGCGCTCAGCAGGTGGCTGCTCACCAAGCCCATCCTGCTACTGCTCGACGAACCCACCCAGGGCATCGACGTCGGCGCGAAGTCCGAGATTCATGAACTGATGATGGAATTGGCAACGCAGGGTGTTGCCATCGTGATGATCTCATCAGAGATGCCAGAGATCCTCGGCATGAGCGATCGCATCGCCGTCATGCACGGCGGAACCGTCGTCAGCGTGCTCGATCGTGCCGAGGCGACTCCCGAGCGCGTGCTTGCCCGAGCGCTCGCGCGCGAGACGGGTGAGTTCGCGTCGTTCGTCGCCGCGGGAGCTGCGCAATGATCGCCTCATTCGTGCGCCGCATGGGACGCCACGCGCGCGAGCTCCCTCCGGCGATCGCTCTCGCGGCTGTGTTGATCACGATGCTGGTCATGGCGCCGTCGTTCTTTAGCGCGGCCAACATGCGCGACCTCGCACTCAACAACGCACCCGTGCTGCTGGTCGCACTCGGAATGACCTTCGTCATTCTCGTCGGCGAAATCGATATCTCGGTGGGATCGCAGTTCGCGGTGTGCAGTGTCGCGGCGGGCCTGCTCGCAAAGTCGGGCGTCCCTATTGCACTCGTGCCGCTGATCGTGCTCGCGATCGGGGCACTCATGGGCGCATTGAACGGTATGCTGGTCGGCGTACTCGGCCTGCCGTCGATCATCGTTACGCTGGCCATGCTTGTCGCGTGGCGCGACGCGCTGCGATGGACAACCGACGGCGCCTGGGTGCAAGACCTCCCGGCTGACTTTCAATGGTTCGGCCTGTCTCCCGAGGTTGCGCGACCGCTCATCGTCCTGACGGCTGTCACGATCCTCGTCGTCAGTGGATGGGCGCTTCGAAATCTTCGCGCGGGTCGTGCTGTCTATGCTGTCGGTTCAGATAAGGAAGCAGCCAGACTTGCGGGCATCGATCCGCCGCGCGTAACGCTCGGTGTCTTCACCCTCACCGGCGCGTTGGTTGGCATAGGCGCCGTGCTGAACGCGGTTCGCTTTTCAACGGTGCCGAGCAATGCGGGAACAGGTCTGGAACTACAGGCCGTCGCGGCCGTTGTGGTCGGCGGTGCCGCAATTACCGGTGGCAGGGGCACCGTACTCGGCACGCTGATCGGAATGTTGTTGCTCGGGACCATCGGTACGGCCATGACATACGTCGGCATCAACCCATTCTGGGCGAAGGCAATTCAAGGGCTGATCATTCTTGCCGCACTCGTCACGGACGCGACACTCGCTCGCCTTGCACGACATGGAAGCCGGCCTGGAAGCGCGCGCGTTGCCGCACGCTAACGCGCGGACTCCGATCACGGAGCGGCTGTTTCCGAACAATGAGTGGGTGCTCGTGCTCGTCATTGTCGCCGAGTGCATCATCTTCGGACTGGCGGGCCACAACTTTGCGACGGCCGGCAACGCGTTCGAAATCACGCGCCTGAGCGTCGAAATCGGGTTGCTTGCGCTTGCGCTGACACCGATCATCGTGAGCGGCGGCATCGATCTGTCCGTCGGCTCGATGATGGGACTCGCGGCAGTGGTGTTGGGCTACCTTTGGCACGACCTCGGCGTGTCGATGCCGCTCGCCATCACGATCACGTTGCTGCTAGGAATCAGCGGCGGAGCACTCAACGCTGTGCTCATCTCACGGCTCAAGTTCCCGCCACTCATCGTCACGCTCGGCACGCTCTCGCTTTTTCGCGGCATTGCTGAGGGCGCCACCGGCGGCACTCAGCACTATTCCGGATTTCCCGACGCATTCCTGACTCTGGGCCAGGGTTACATTGGCGGACGAGTCCCAACGCAGCTCCCGATATTGATTGTCGCGGCGGCGTGCGCCGCATGGTGGCTGCATCGAACGATCGCCGGGCGAGCGCTGTACGCCATCGGTCATTCCGCAGAGGGAGCACGATACGCAGGTCTTCCGGTTGGTCGGCAACTCGCGTCGGTATACCTCGTGTCCGGCTTTGCCGCGAGCCTCGCCGCAGTCATCTACGTCGCGCATCTCGGGCAGGCGAAGTCCGACGCCGGCACCGGCTACGAATTGATGGCGATCACCGCAGTCGTGCTCGGCGGTGCGTCTATCTTTGGCGGACGAGGAACCATACTCGGCACGGTGCTCGGCCTGTTCAGCATCGTGTTGTTGCAGAACGGCCTGCGGCTCACGGGCCAACCCGCTGAGTTATCCGGCATCCTCACTGGCCTCCTGCTCATCGGCACTATCGTCATCGACTTGCTCACACGGCAGGTCAAGTCGCGACCCAGTCAATCCACCACCGCAACGGAGCAGCCCGAAGTGCGCAACTCACAGGTAGCCGTTCTCAGCGTTGTCATTCTCGCCGGGGCGTTGATCGTTGCGGTGAGCAACTGGATGTTGGTCGGCTCGATGCGGCGAGACTTGCGCGGCGGTGTTCTTGCCGAGGCGGCGGCAACGACTGGCACTGCGCCTGTGGCTGGCGCGCACAGACCGGTCATCGCGATGATGCCGAAGGCCAAGGGCGATCCGTATTTCATCAGTGCGCGGAAGGGCGCGGATTCAGCCGCGTCGGCACTTGGCGTCGAACTGTTGTGGGATGGTCCCACCGACCTCGATCCCGCCAAGCAGAACGAGGTGGTCGAGGCCTGGATTACGCGGGGTGTCGACGCCATCGCCGTCAGTGTGGAAAACAAGGAGGCGATTTCCACGGTACTGCGTAAGGCGCGCGCGAAGGGCATCAAGGTGGTGACGTGGGACGCCGACGCTGAATCCAACGCGCGCGACTTCTTCGTCAATCAGGCGACGCCGCAAGGCATCGGCTACACGCTCACCGACGAGGCGGCGCGCATCATGGGCGGCAAGGGCGACTTCGCAATCATCACGGCGAGCCTGAGCGCAGCCAACCAGAACGAGTGGATCAAGTACATCAAGGAGCGACTCGCCGCGAAGTACCCGGGAATGACCCTCGTTGCCATTCAGCCCAGTGAAGGTGATCGCGATCGCGCGTTCTCGGAAACGCAGACGGTGCTCAAGGTTCATCCAACGGTGAAGGTGATCATGGCGATTGCTGCGCCTGCCGTTCCCGGCGCGGCAGAAGCGGTAAAGCAATCGGGCCGCACCGACGTGAAGGTGACCGGTCTTTCACTGCCCAACATGTGCCGGCCTTACATCAAGTCGGGTGTCATCGAAAGCATCGTCCTGTGGAACACGATGGATCTTGGCGCTCTGTCCGTGCGTGTCGCGCAGGCGCTCACGAACGGCGACTTGAAGGCCGGTGCGTCATCACTCGATGCCGGCACGCTCGGCAAGTTCCAGGTCACGGGTGATGAGGTACGACTCGGAGCGCCATTCATTTTCAACAAGTCGAACATCGACCGGTTCAACTTCTAGGCGGCCCCGTTTGTCATCCTGAGCGAGCGAAGCGAGCCCATTGTCATCCTGGGCGAGCGAAGCGAGTCCATTGTCATCCTGAGCGAGCGAAGCGAGCCCATTGTCATCCTGAGCGAGCGAAGCGAGTCCATTGTCATCCTGAGCGAGCGAAGCGAGTCGAAGGATCTGCACTCGAGGCCGTCCAGCGGAACCTCGCTCGGGATAGTTGAACGAACGCGCGATATTGAACCCTTGCTCAGTTTCGTGATGTCGCAGTACCGTTCCCGCCTCGACACCCAGTTTCCCCACGAACCTCACCGATGCCTCGCCCGAAGTCAGTCCCTGATCCATATCTGCTCGGCAAGGTCAGCGCGCTTTACTACCTGC
>JBDTMO010000447.1:0-5078 GCA_039934235.1 bacterium
AGCAGCGTGTCCTGACGCGCGACAATCACTCGAAGCGAATCGATCTGCTCGTGCATTGTTGCCGCTTCCTGACGCGTAGCATTCAGCTCGTCACCAACTTGGCGCATTTGCTCGATGATGGTTGCGTCGGCGGCTGGGTTACGGCACGATGCCACACACGCGAGAGTCGCGACGACGCTGAAACTTCGCAAGCGGTTGAACAGCATTGGAGACATGGCAGCTGGTGAGGGCGAGACACTGTCGTCTCGTTCATCAAAGATGCGCACGCACCGCATTGTCGGCCAGCGCGTAACGGTCTGCAGCAACACGCACCGACCCGCAATGAATTGGTGACGGTCGTCGCAGGCGCGCATGATAACCTGCGCCATGTCGCATCGAGACCCTCGCCGCAGAAGTGGATACACGCTCATCGAACTCGTGCTCGTGATGATCCTCATCGGACTCATCTCGCTGATTGGGCTGCGTCAATTCCACAACTATCTGGATCGGATTTCAACACGAAACGCGGTGCGCGCGGCCGCCGGTGTCATCGCACGCGCACGCGACGAAGCCATCGCGCTCCACACACCAGTGAGCGTCCGCATCGACACAATCGCGTCGACTCTCGAACTGCGTTCGCGAAACGGATCCTTCGGTCGCGCTGCCCTCGGCGACGTCAACGGCGTCGCGCTGTCGACAACACGCGATTCCATCACCTTCGACGTGCGTGGCTTGGGTTACGGCGCGGCGAATCTCACGCTCGTTGCAAAGCGGGGAGGGTCCTCCGACACGCTGGTACTCTCCCGCCTCGGCCGCATCCGCTACTGAGCGCGTCCCGGTTATGTGGGCTGGCGCCTAGCGCTTGGCAGGTTGCGCGGGCCCTGGGACAGGCGCGCCAGCAGTCTTTCGCCGGTCAATCCGTAGACGCGAAATGTTGCTGACCGGAATCACCGACGTCACCTGTTTCGTCGCATCGTACAGGAATAGATACTTCTGCGTCGTGCCCAGCAGTAGTTGCGGCGTGGTGTCGGCTGGTGAGGTGCTTGGCGACGCGATGAGGTCCACCTGCACTCGTCGTCCCTTGCCCGCGCGGAGGTCCTGGGAGACGCTGTTTGCATAGTGCAGCGATGCCGCCAGCGCCCACAGCCCGGCGGTGAGCAGGTACAGAGGTCGACGATACCGTTGCGCCAGCGCACGTCGGGCTTCACCGCCGTACAACCAGTTGGTCTTTGTCGAGCGCCTTTGAAACGCGTACGACATCCTGAAATACACAGCGACCGCAGGAATCGGTGCAAGACACACAAGAATGATCAACGGATCGCGCAGCGCGGCGAGCAGAAAATCGCTCGGCTCGGCGTAGTCGAAAACATTGATCCGGAAACTGACGAACACCAGCGCTCGATGAAGCATCCCAAGCGCTGTAAGAAACAGGTATCCGAGCGTCAGCCCCAACCCCAGGTTCTCTGTCCGAAGCCAGTGACGCCAGACACTCTCTGTCATGACTGGTGGAGTCAACGGCGCATCGACAGCGACACCGCCATCAGCGGCCTTCGTTGCCTCCACGCGGGAATCGGTAGCGGGCTCCGTCAATCCGCAGCGACCGTCCCGAAGTCGTAACCCGGAACGGAGACACGAGGGATCGGCTTGCCGATCATGCGCTCGATCGTTCGCACCATTCCGATCTCGTCGGGCGACATGAACGTGTACGCGTCGCCCTCCTTCGCCGCACGACCCGTGCGCCCAATGCGGTGCACGTAGTCCTCAGCTTGCTGCGGGACATCGTAGTTGATCACGTGCGTGATACCGGAAATGTCGAGGCCGCGCTGCGCGATGTCCGTCGCGACAAGCACGCTGATCGTCCCATCCTTGAAATCCTGCAATGCCTTGGTCCGTTGTGACTGCGACTTGTCAGCGTGCATCGCGGTCGCTGTCACTCCCGCTTTTTCAAGATCGCGCACGATACGGTCTGCGCCATGCTTCGTGCGTGAGAAGATCAACACAGAGTCGTGCACGCTGCCGGTGAGCAGCTCGACGAGCAACGCATTCTTCTTCTCGCGCGGCACGGGATAGACGGCGTGCGTCACGGTGCTCGCTGCTGCGGAACGTACGCCAACCTGTACGACGATCGGCTTCCGCAGGTACTTGCGCGCGAGCGCTTCGACTTCGGGTGGCATCGTCGCGCTGAACAGTAATGTCTGGCGATACGCTGGAATCTGGTCGACGATCCGGTTGATCTGCGGCGCAAATCCCATGTCGAGCATTCGATCGGCCTCGTCGAGCACCAGCACTTCGAGATCATCGAACACCACATTCTGCCGCTCGAGGTGATCGATCAACCGGCCTGGCGTCGCCACAACCACGTCAACGCCCTCGCGCAGCCGCCGCTCCTGCGGATCGAGCGGAACACCGCCGTACACCGCGACGACGGAGATCTCTCCATGCCGCGCGTATTTGCGGAAGCTCTCCTCCACCTGGACGCACAACTCGCGCGTCGGCGTGAGGATCAGCGCGCGTGTGCGACGCGGACCGTCGATGAGGCGTTCGATGATGGGCAGCGTGAACGCGGCGGTCTTGCCCGTTCCCGTTTGCGCGAGGCCCATGATGTCACGTCCACTGAGCGCAATGGGAATCGCGTCGCGCTGGATGGGAGTCGGCACAGTGTATCCCGCATCGCGAATCGCGTCGAGAATCGTCTGGTGCAGATCAAGGTCGGCAAACGTGAGCGCCTTCGGCACGCTGGGCTCACTGGCCGGCGTGACGGTCATGCTGCTTGGCTGATTGTGGGTCATGCGTCCTGATGCGTCGCGCCGGGGCCGCGATCCCGGGAATTCCGGGACCGGCGCATGCATCGGACTCGCGCGGCAACGCCGCGATCAACCGATGCGGTTGATAAGGAGCGATCGCGTTACGATCGCTTGGGAAGTTCTCTTGAAGGTAAGCTATTACTTCGCTGGCTGGTAGCTGGCGCGTCGCTGGCGTGCACTTCACTCAAGAACCCGAGCACCATCTCAACCACCTCTTCCGGCCGCTCTTCGTTCACGGCGTGACCACCACCCGACACCACACGAACGTCGAGCGGTGCCCCGTCTGCACGTAGTGTGGTGACGTACGGGAGTGCATCGCGCACGAGCGCGTCAGCGGAGCCGAGCACCACCAGCATCTCATGCGTCAGTGTCTTTAGGCGCGCGGACATTTCAGCGACTGGCGGCCGTTTCCAGGGAAACTCATGCAGCAGCCGCCGCATCGCGCGCGCATAAGCGGGAAACTGGGAGGGAGCCCAATATTCGTCGTCGTCGCGCGCCGTTATCCGGGACGGATCACCGTACACCATGCGGTGCGTTCGAGCCACGATCCACCGCGCCACGAGTCTCGGAAGTACCACATCAACGATTCGCGGGCTCACGAGTCGCGCAAACCGCTGCAAGCGCACCCGTCCAAAGCAGGCGGGGTTTACCACCACTGCGCGATTCACCCGCGAGTTTGCTCGCGTTGCAAGCTGGATCGCGATTGTCCCCGCCATCGATTGCGCGACGACATCCACGCTTGAAATACGCTCGATGTCGAGCAATTGGTCGAGGACGTCCATCAGCGAATCAAGACGATAGACGCTTCGATCATCCGGCTTGTCCGACAGTCCATGCCCAGGCAGGTCCACCGCGATCACATGGCGGCCCGCGTCGGCAAGCGAGGCATACCACGCCCGCCACATGTACAGCGACGCGCCCCAACCGTGAACAAGAAGGACAACTGGACGTCCCGGCTCACCTGACTCCGCGATGCGAAGCGTGAGCCCGCTCGGCAGCGTGACATAGCGTGTCCGAATATGCGCCGACCCGGCTGGGAACATCTCCGCCGGGTCGAGCCGACCTGCAAGCCGCGGCGTATCGCCGCCCATCATGCCGCTCAGATGATCTCGATCGTGCGCCCGGACAGGCGCGCGATCAGGCCGAGGCGGAACGTGATGTCGGTCCATCGCTCCTCGCCGGCAACTTGTGTCTCGAGCGGGTAGGTCGGCCACACATACGGGCTGGTACTCTTGGCAACGGCCATGCCCTTGTGCGGATGCCACACACCTTCGCGATCGCGATCTTCCAGGAATCGCTCGAACATTCTTGACCAGTTCTCGTTGCGCTTGAGGTAGCCCAGCCGAGCCATGAGCTCCATCCAGTAAAGCGCGAATGGCACATCGGCATCGACCGCATTGCGATGCGGCAGGTAATCGCCAAGCACGAGATGCGGCACCGGAAGGACTTGCTTGCCGCAGAGCTGCACCGCCTCCTGTCGGGGTTGCGGCTGCGTCAGGTGCTGATACAACGCATCCATTTCGCGATGATGCTCCGCACGGAAGAGTGGCATGTATGCCAGCATCGTCACAGCAAAGATGGACGGCGGGCACGCTTCCGCCGCGAGCATGTGCTGATTGCCCTGGCGGATGAACGGCTTCTGCGCGAGCGGCGACCTGAGGTAGTCCGCCATGCGCGTGAGTATGCGCCGCGCCGCGCCGCGCAAACGCGGATCGCCTTCGTATCCGGCTTGCGCGAGTGTCGCCGCTGCCGCCTCGCGGAGCAATGCGCGTCCGCGCCGCACCGACTCCTCGTCAGTCGCTTGCTTGCCCCCGAGCTCGAACAAGAATGAGGGATCGTCGTCCTCCGCGAGCAGCCTGAACAGAATGCGCCGGGCGTGCACGAGTGGCGGCGTGTCCTTGTTCCATCCGTACTCGATCAATCGCCGCACGGCCGGAATCGTCCCGACTCCCTCGAAGTGCTCGGCTCGTGATGACGGGACCGCAAGCATGCCGCCGCCCCACGTTCCGTCCGGTGACTGTTGGACAGCCAACAGCAAAGCGGGTCGATGCGTAAGGGGTAGTGCGGCCACCTTCTCGGCATCGGTCGCATTGATGCGTGCGACCTCCGTCATGGCTCGAAAGCGAATCGGCGGCGCCGCATGAGCGAGGAGCCAGTCGAGTGGGAAGCGTACTGGACCCGGCGGCAGTTGCGGCGCAGCGGGTGCCGGCGTTGGTGTTGCGGCCGGAGTGGGGGAGGGAGCGGCGGAGGCTCCGACAGGGGTGCTGCTTGAAGGCGACGGCAGGGTCACGTGAG
>JBDTMO010000448.1:0-5029 GCA_039934235.1 bacterium
AGACACGTACGGCGCCCGACTGGTTTCCGATGAGGCCGGGCGCTACCCGGCCACGCTCAGCTATTTCTTGTCGTCAACGATCTCGTAGTCTGCTTCCACCACATCGTCGGCGGGTTTGGCACCGCTGGCACCATCAGCTTGTTGTCCCGGTGCCTGCTCACCACCGGTATTTGCGGCTCCTTCGGCTGCCTGATTCTGGGCATAGAATGACTGCCCAGCCTCACCGAACGACTTGCTGAGCTCCTCTTGCGCCGCCTTGATCTCGTTCAGGTCGTCGCCGCGCAATGCCTTCCGTGCACGCTCGACAGACGCTTCGAGCTTGGTCTTGAGTTCCGCGGGGAGCTTGTCGGACCACTCCTTGGCATTCTTTTCCACTTCATACGTCATGGAGTCGAGGCGATTGCGCGTGTCGATCTCCTCACGCCGCTTCTTGTCTTCATCGGCATTCTTCTCGGCATCCTTGACCATCTTGTCGACATCGGCGTCCGAAAGACCGCTCGACGCTTCCACGCGGATCTTCTGCTCCTTGTTCGTGGCCTTGTCCTTGGCCGCGACGTGCAGGATGCCGTTGGCGTCGATGTCGAACGTGACTTCGACCTGCGGCATGCCGCGCGGAGCGGGTGGAATGCCGGTGAGCTGGAACTTGCCGATCGTCCTGTTGTCGCGAGCGAGCTCACGCTCGCCCTGCAGCACGTGAATCTCAACCGTTGTCTGGTTGTCATCGGCTGTGCTGAACGTTTCGGACTTCTTGGTCGGGATCGTCGTGTTGCGCGGGATGAGCACGGTGGTCACGCCGCCGAGCGTCTCGATACCGAGTGAGAGCGGAGTGACGTCCAGCAGGAGCACGTCCTTCTGCTCACCGGTGAGAACCGCGCCCTGCACGGCGGCGCCAATTGCAACGACCTCGTCCGGGTTGACGCCCTTGTTTGGGTCCTTGCCGAAGAACTTCTTGACCTCTTCCTGAATTTTCGGAATGCGCGTCGAGCCGCCGACGAGCAGCACTTCGTCGATGTCCTTTGGCTCGAGACCAGCATCCTTGAGCGCCTTGCGCATGGGCTCGAGCGTGCGCGTGATGAGATCATCGACGAGCTGCTCGAACTTGGCGCGCGACAGCGTGTAGTTCAGGTGCTTTGGTCCGCTCTGATCAGCGGTGATGAACGGCAGGTTGATGTCGGTGGAGATGGTGCTCGAGAGCTCCATCTTCGCCTTTTCTCCCGCTTCCTTCAGGCGCTGGAGCGCCATCGGATCCTTCGAGAGATCGATGCCCTGGTCGCGCTTGAACTCGCCAACGATCCAATCCATCACGCGCTGGTCGAAGTCATCGCCGCCGAGGTGCGTGTCACCGTTCGTCGACTTGACCTCGAATTGGCGTGAGCCGTCCACGTCGTACAGCTCGAGAACCGAGATGTCGTAGGTACCGCCGCCGAGATCGAACACGGCGACCTTTTCGTCCTTCTTCTTGTCGAGTCCGTACGCGAGCGCCGCAGCGGTTGGCTCATTGATGATGCGAAGCACGTCGAGGCCGGCAATCTTGCCGGCGTCCTTGGTTGCCTGACGCTGAGAGTCGTTGAAATAGGCAGGAACCGTGATCACGGCCTTCGTGACGGTCTGGCCGAGATAGTCTTCTGCCGTCTGCTTCATTTTCTGGAGAATCATCGCCGAAACTTCGGGCGGCGTGTAACGCTTGCCCTGGACTTCGACCGTTGCGACGTCGTTTGGACCGGGCACGACCTTGTACGGAACGCGCTTCTGCTCTTCCGCGACTTCGCTGGTCTTGCGACCCATGAAGCGCTTGATGGAGAAGACGGTGTTCTGCGGGTTGGTGACCGCCTGTCGCTTTGCGACAGTGCCGACCAACCGTTCGCCGTCTTTCGTAAAGCCGACCACAGACGGGGTTGTCCGTCCACCCTCGGCGTTCGGGATGACGACTGGGTCGCCCCCTTCCATGACGGCGACGACCGAGTTGGTCGTTCCGAGGTCGATGCCGATGACTTTGTCCGCCATTGCTTCCTTTAGATAAAATGGTAAAGGCGCGGCAGACTCGCTGCCGCGGACGTGCCGGTGAAGGGCAATTCTGGTACCTCCAGTGTGCGCCAGTCTGGCAGACTTCGGCCCTTTCCAGGGACCGGGATGGGTGACATGCTGGCGTATCCTGCCGGGTGGTGTCAGAGCGGCAGGGGATGGGCCAACAGCGCTCCAGAGGCCAGATTGTCGACATGATTCCGCTCGGCGACGAAAATCCGACGCTTCATACTCCGTGGATGACCTGGCTGATCATCGCGGTCACGGTTGGCGTCTGGCTTCTTTTGCAGGGCGCGGGGCGACCGGACGCAGTTGCGGTGTCGGTGTGCAATCTCGGCATGGTTCCGGGAGAAATCACGAAGCGCGCGGCCGTGGGGCTGGCGCTGCCGATGGGCAACGGGTTGGCCTGCGTGGTGGACAATCAGCCGGTGAACCTGTTCACCCCGCTCATCTCGATGTTTCTCCACGGAGGGTGGGGGCATCTTCTGGGCAACATGCTGTTCCTCTGGGTGTTCGGGAACAACATCGAGGACAGCATGGGCCCGGGGCGATTCCTGGCCTTCTACCTATTGTGCGGGTTGGTTGCGGCTGCGGCGCACATCATCGTCGATCCGGCGTCACCTGTGCCTACGGTGGGGGCGTCTGGCGCCATTTCGGGCGTCATGGGTGCGTACCTGGTGCTCTATCCGCGGGTCCGCGTGAAGATGCTGTTCATCTTCATCATCTTCTTCAAGGTGATACCAATCCCTGCGTGGCTGGTGCTCTTGTGGTGGTTCTTCGTCCAGGTGGTCACCGGGCTTCCGCAGCTCTCATCGGTGCGGCCGGACGTCTCCAGCGGGGTCGCCGTGTGGGCGCATATCGGTGGTTTCATCGCCGGCGCTGTTCTCGTGCGCATTTTCGAAAACCCGGCGTTGGTCCAGAAGCGCAACGCGATCCGTGAAGCCGAGTACGGTCGAGTGCGGGGCGTCTGGTAGGCCGCGTCGCTACGCGACGGTTGAGCGACTGGCGTGATCACAAGGGTGCCCAGTTTGCAGGGGCATTGGTGGCTCGGTATCTTCGAGGCTGCAGCACCCCACCCATCCTCTGATCCCATCCGCGCTCATGCTGAGCCGCCTCATCCCGCGCGACGAAGAATTCTTCGATCTGTTCAATCAACTTGCCGAGCATCTCCGGGTCGCCGCGAAGCTTCTGGACCAACTGTTTGCCGAGCCACACCGAACAGCGGAACTCGTGAAAGAGATCAAGGATGTGGAGCATCTGGCGGATCAGCTCACACATTCGATCAACGTTCGCATCGACAAGAGTTTCATCACGCCGATCGACCGGGAGGACATTCACTTACTCGCCTCTCGCCTCGACGATGTGATCGACCGGCTCGACGGAACTGCACGCCGCGTGGTGATGCTGCACATCAACGAGGTGCGCGAGCCGGCGAAGCAGATGGCGCACGTGATCCTTCGGGCATCCGAGCACATTGCGAATGCTGTGCGATCGATCAAGAAGCCGCGGCAAGTCGCCATCGAAGCGGCCGAGATCAAGAAGCTCGAGGAAGAGGGCGATGCGCTCTACCACGAAGCCGTGGGTGCGCTGTTCGCCGGCGCACCGGACCCGATTGAAGTGATTCGGTGGAAGGAGGTCTACGAGACGCTGGAGATTGCAATCGACCAGTGCATGGGTGTCGCGAACGCGGTACACAGCATCTCCATCAAGAACTCCTGAGCTGATCCCGTGGTCTGGTACGTCGTCGCGATCATAGCGATCGCCTTCATCTTCGATTTCAGCAACGGCTTCCACGATTCGGCGAATTCCATCGCCACCATCGTGGGCACGCGTGTGCTGAGCCCCCTGGCCGCTGTCATGTGGGCGGCCTTCTTCAACTTCGCGGCGTTGTTCTTCGGCGGCGTCGCGGTCGCGAAGGCGGTGAGCAGCGGATTCATCGACCAGGCGATCGTGAATCCGAACGTGATTCTCGGAGCATTGCTTGGTGCGATCATCTGGAATGCCATCACGTGGTACTACGGTATTCCGTCAAGCTCGTCGCATGCGTTGATCGGCGGTTACGCTGGCTCGGCGATCTCAAAGGCGGGACTCAGCGCGATCACGTGGGGCACGAAATGGAAGCAGACACTCTCCTTCATCGTGATTTCGCCGATGGTGGGGTTCATGGCAGGTTTTGCCCTGATGATCGCGTGCTATTGGATCTTCCAGCGCCTGAGCGCGTCGCGGGTAGACCGCGTCTTTCGACCAGCGCAGTTGTTCAGTTCCGCATTGCTTTCGTTTTCGCATGGCAGCAACGATGCGCAGAAGACAATGGGTATCGTATTCGGCCTTCTCGTAGCGACGAAAGGCTACTTCGCGACACAGACGGGATTCCTGCATCACCTGTACGTCGATAGCACGACGATTCCCCGATGGGTCGAGATTGGCGCGTATTCGGCGATTTCGCTGGGGACGTTGTTCGGCGGATGGCGCATCGTTCACACGATGGGCTCTCGCATTACGAAGCTGCGCCCGATTGGTGGTTTCGCCGCCGAGACCGGGGGTGCACTGACGATCTTGTTCGCGACGCATTGGGGAATTCCGGTAAGCACGACGCACACGATCACCGGGTCAATTATCGGAGTTGGCGCAACCAAGCGGTTGTCGGCCGTCCGGTGGGGTTTGGCCGGCCGAATCGTGTGGGCCTGGGTGCTCACCATGCCGGCCGCCGGCATTATGGCAGCGGTGTGCTATTGGGTGTTGTCGCACGTCATGGTGCTCTAAGTCGGAATTTGCCACAGCGGTACTATTGTCCGTCGTCCTGGAACGTCAACACGACGTGCACACCGATGGGCCTGGGCGATGCGCGGCCGCCGCGCCGTTCCCCGTAAGCGAGCGCCGAGTGAGTGAGCGCGCGGCGCGAGCGCCGCACACGTGATCGCGTAGCGCAAGCGCCCCATTATCGAGCGCAGGGACGCGCCGTTTGTAGCGGTTTTGTCACATCACGCTGCCCGGTCTCAAGTATTGA
>JBDTMO010000449.1:0-5025 GCA_039934235.1 bacterium
CGCGATGATGGCGCTCGGCTTTCGCAGCGGTTCCAATCGAGCATAGAGCGCCTGCTTGGGCGCAGGCTGTTCGATGATCGCCTCGAGGATCAGGTCGCAATCGCTCAGGAGCTCGAGGTCATCGTCGAGATTGCCGAGCGTGATGAGCGCGGCGCGCGAGACGTCCATGAAGGCGGCGGGTCGCGCCTTTTTTGCGCGTTCGAGGCCGGATTTCGCGGGGAAGTTTCGCTCGCCTTCCTTGGCGGGAATGTCGAGCAGAACGACGGGGATTCCGGCGGACGCGGCGAGGGCGGCGATGCCGCTCCCCATCGTTCCGGCGCCGACGACGCCGAGCTTGGCGATGCGCATGTGTTTCCGGGAGCTGTGCGGGTGGAACTGACGCGTGATCGAAAGCTAAGCGGTCGCCCGGAGCGCGGCGAAATCCCAGTTGATTTGCAAGTCAGGGTGCAGATCCTTCGACTCGCTCCGCTCGCTCAGGATGACAACTGGATCGCTCCGCTCGCTCAGGATGACAACTGGATCGCTCCGCTCGCTCAGGATGACAACTGGATCGCTCCGCTCGCTCAGGATGACAGGGCTGCTGTCATCCCGAGCGAAGTCGAGGGATCTGCACCTGGTGGTGCGGATCAACTACAGGTTTTCCTGGATGAAACGCGGGCTGAGATGCACGTCGACCTGGACGAGCGGCGCGTCGCCGATGCAACGGAAGCTGTGGATTTCGCCTGCCTTGATGACGAACACATCCCCTGCACCGCCCTCGAACTCCACACCGTTCACGTTCCAGAGCCCGCGCCCTTCCCTGACGAACTGGACTTCGTCGTATGGATGACGATGTGGTCCGGGACCCTTGCCAGGCTGCGCGTTCAGAAGGAAAACGGAGATGTTGACGTCCCCGTTCTCGGCGCCGATGAACTGGTGGGAGCTGCCAACGAAAGGAAGGTCCTGCTGTCGGACGTGGTACATGCCGCGGAAGCTCCGATGAAAGTGACGCCCGGAACGCGTCGCGTTTACGCGCGGCGCGCCAGGAATCGAATGCCGAGACCGATGGCAAGAAGACTAGCAATCGCGACGGTTGCCAACAGTGAACGCGACGGCCCTTCAATCTTATGAACATTCGCCGCCGTGAAGCCGAGTCCGAGCGCGCCGACGAATACCAGCGCTGCACCGAAGAGACGACTCAGCAGGCGACCACTGCCGTGCTGCGCGACCATCACGCGCCTCCGTCGTCGCCGAGGTAGTACTTGACCCAGTAGTCGCGCATTGTCTTCTCGTCACTCACTCGTTCGTAGCCAGGCGAGATGACTGGGCGCGCGTGCTCGACGCGTATGACGACAATTGATCGAATACGTGCCGGCGCGTCGGGCATGCCGCGATTGGAGAAGAACGCGAGAAGCCGATCGAACTCGGGCCCCGCATCGAAGACTTCGGCTTTGCCCTTGAACCGATACCCTTTTCGGATAAGTGGATCAACGACGTTGACTTCGGTGTTGGGATTGGCGCGGAGGTTCGCGACCGTTCCCGGCGACCGAAGATCGGCGAAGACGAGGTGATCGTCATCGAGGACGCAGACGGTGCCCTTGGGCGAAAGATTGGGCGTGCCGTCAGGACAAACGGTGGCTACGAAGCCGAGTCGTTGGTACTCGACGACCTGCTTCATCTCGTCAGTCAGCGCGCCCACGGCTCACTCCCCGGCTCCCCGAACGGATCTCCCGGAGGAGCCACAAGCGCCGGGCTCGGCTTCGGTAATTCGCGCCGCTCGATCCAGCGCGTAAAATCTCCAGCGATCGACGACCAGTGCGCCTTGTTCATCGTGTCGCCCGACGTCCCACGCCGCTGCGCCACCAACTTCAACCGCCCAATCTCGAACTCGGCAACAGCACGAACCTCGGGCAACGCATCCGCATCCGCGGCGAGCACCAACAACCGATCCGCCACTGCACGCTGCGTCACGCGCCGTAGCGCAACCAGCTTGGGCGTCGCTCCCTTGTCCGACGCATCCCACGTGCGCGCGACAAGCGAGTCAATCACCTCACCAAGCGTCAGCATGTTCGCGCCACGACTCGCAAACGCAACGAGCCGAGCGGCGCGCTCGCGTTGTAGCGCACCGTCCACGATCATCTGCGCGAGCGTGCGTGCCGCAGACAATTCATCGAACGCGGGATCCGTGCGGCCACGAAACAGCTCGCCCACCGGACTGTTGCTGTTGTTCACCGGACCGTCATAGCCGCTCGGACGCGGACCGAGCAGCGCCAGCACGGTATCAGGTATCGCAAGCTCGCTGGGCTGAAGCGCCGCCAAGAGCGCAGTCAGCGCTTCGCGCTGATGCTGGCCGTCGATTGGGCGTGTCGCGATCTGCCCGTCACCACGCACGGCGTTCTGGTAGATCATTCCGCCAATCGTTTTCGTCACGCCGTTCAACGCAAAGCGATGCCAGAAGTACAGTGGCGCGAGACGCTCTTGCAGCGTCGCCACGGGCTCGCCCATCCGAATATTACGGAGCCCAAAGCGCGACAAGGCAACGCGACGCACCGCGCTCTGATGCTGCAGGAACAGATACGGCGACTCGGCGTCATCCCACAGGTTCGTGCGCGGATCGCTCGCGTTTTCCGGGCGGGCATCACCGTCGCTCAAGTACAGATAGCCCTTCTTGAGACCCTCTGCCACGATCGCCATGAGTGAATCGCGCTCGGTCGCGGCAGGAAAGATTCCATACGCCCATCGAACGGCCCAGACGTCGTAATCGCCCGGCCCGCGACCGTACGCCTGCGAAATATCGATGTCCCCGCTGGCGCCAAGACGAACGCGCGGCGCAGGGTAGTCCATCACCGACGCGCGCTCATACGTGCTCGCGATGTAGTTGTGCGCCATGCCAAGCGTGTGGCCAACTTCGTGCGCGCTCACCTGGCGCACGCGCGCAAGCACGAAGGCCGTGTCTGCGGCTGCCGCGTCCGCACCCATCAACGCCGCATAGATGTTGTAGTCCGTGCGTGCGCGATGCGAATCGAGTCTCGCCATGCCCTTGAGAATTTCGCCGGTGCGCGGGTCGCCGAGTGATCCGCCGACCGACCATCCGCGCTCGTTGCGGTTCTCCCACTGGACGACGTTGTAGCGCGCGTCGAGTGGATCCTCTCCGTCGGGCAAAAAGTCGGCGACAAATCCGCCCTTGAGGCCAGCGCGATCAAATGCTTCAGTCCAGAATCGCACGCCATCGAGCGTCGCTTGCTTCATCGGCGCGGGGATCCCCGGGTCGACGTAGTAGTGAATCGGATTCTTGATTGGTGAGTTGGGATTGTTCGGATCAGCGCGCTCGAGGCGGTGACGGCTGATCCATCTTTGTTCGAGCCCGCGCTGGATGGGCTGGCCGTAGTCCTTGAACGAAATGCCGAAGAATCCAACGCGGGGATCGAGCTCACGCGGACGAAAGGCATCGTCGGGCAACGGAAGAAACGAGATGTGCTGGCGGAGCGTGAAGGCGTGACCATCGGGAACGATGCGCCCCACGATTCCACCGGGCCGGCCACTCGTCGTAAACGTGAGCGCGACGTCGATTTCGCTGTTTGCTGGGTATGACTTCGTGTGCGCGCGATCGATGGACGACTGGCCGCGTGCAACGGTGTACGCTCCCTGGTTGACGCGGGCGAGCGCACCGGCGACATCGTTCCAATCGCGATAGGCAATCTCCGTCATGTCCACGACGACGCGTCCTCCTTCTTCCGCGACAACCGGCAGGGACGCAATCGTACTGGACGGGAATGCTTCGTCGACGCTGCGCTTGTGCGCGGCATTGTCCAACGAGCTTCGGAAGTTGGTGTTCTCGAACACCATCAACACGCGATCGCCATCGCGATCGAATCGCACGACCTGATCGGCGCCGCTTGCGCCGCGATCGAGACCGACGGGATTCGAGCCAAATCCACTGGCCAGACTCACCCAGAACAACGCACGATTTGCCCCACGCGGCAATTCCGCGTAGAGACGCCCCTGCTTGCTGTCGAGGTAGAGTGGAACGAATCCGTCGCGTCGCTCAAAGCCGGCGGTCTTCGCAGCAATCGTCGTGGGGCCCTGCGCATTCGCCCCAGTCGCACCTGCTTGCGCGTGCACCAGCGAGGGAAGAGCCAGCGCGAGTGCAACGCGCCGAGCGTAAATGAATGTCAACATGTGTGCGGAGTGGTGAGGATGGTGCTGTTACCTGTCGAGGGTGCCGCGGAGAATTCCATTTCGAATGCGAATTGCCTTCGGCGTTGCTGCCGGATCTTCGCTGATGCGTGGCGCATTCGGCGCATACACGAGCGAACCAGTGAGCGTGATCGATTTCGTAGCGCGCTTTACAACAATGGGCAACGGCGAACCTGTCGGTCGTCCCGCGTAGCGCAGCCGGAATTTCGGGCCGAAGTCCGCATCATTCACGAGGACTTCACCGACGCTCACCAATTCGTCTCCAGGTGTTACGCCCGCGAGTGCGGCCGAACTGCCCGAATCGACACTGATCACGCGAATTGCGCCAGCGGGATCGGCGCCAGTGGCGACACCAATGCGCGGCGCACTGTCTGGCACCAGTCGCATACCCGCGGTTTTCAGCATCGCCTGCCACGGATACGGTTCGCGACCGTTCACATACTTCTGCTCGAACTCATCGAACGACTTGCCTTGAGCCGCTCGGCTCACTGCACCCCAGAACTCATCGTGCGTAAAGCCGTGTCCCTTCTTATAGGTGGTCTCGTACAGCTCGCGCATGATCGTATCGAGCGACCGCTTGTTGTCGCTTGCGTCACGAACACTGATTTCTAGCATGAAGCCGGCGAGTGAACCCTTCGGATAGTAGCTGTACTCGGTGCCGTCGGTGGGATGCACCCATGTATTGAGCGACGCGTCTTCGAGCGCAAAGGGGATTGTCGTCTCGATCTCACCAATCTTGGCCGCCGTGAGCGCGAAGAATCCCGGTTCGTCGACGACACCTCCGCGCATTTCTGCGAGGTCAGCGTAGTAGTCGGTAATGCCTTCGCTCACCCAGAGCCACGTCGTCGG
>JBDTMO010000450.1:0-5023 GCA_039934235.1 bacterium
GGAGAAGGTGATGCGCGCTGTGCTCGGAGTTTCCGCGATTGTCGTCGCTGTGGGGATCGGCTTTGCCGCTGGCAAGGTGCGTCCCGCCACGGCGCAGGATGAACATACCGGCCACGACATGACCGGCGTGAGTGCATCGCGAACGTCTGTACCAGACGTCGACACGATTCCTGCATCCGGAGGCACCGCGGCGGAGCGTATCGCCAAGTCACCGAGGCACGCGGAGTGGGTCGCGATCAAGCTTGGCGCGACCGACAGCGTCATGGCCTGGGTTGTTTACCCGGAACGGAGTGCGAAGGCACCAGTCGTCATCGCCATCCACGAGAACACCGGCATCAACACGTGGACACGCTCCATTGCCGATCAACTCGCGGCCGACGGATTCATCGGCATCGCGCCCGACCTCACGACGATGTTCCGCACCGGTGATCTCAAGGCCGATCCGGCTCCCGATGCCGGCCGCGCTGCGATCGGTCTGGTCACGCCAGAAATTGGAAACCAGATCCTCGACGCCGTCGCCAAGTATGGCACGTCACTACCCGCTGCCCTGCCGAAGTACGGCATCATCGGCTTCTGCTGGGGCGGGGGTCGTTCGTTCCTGCACGCGACGCACTCGGCCTCGCTCGGCGCGTCGGTTGTGTATTACGGCTCGCCGCCGACGGCCGAGCAGATGGCTGCGATCAAGGCGCCTGTGCTTGGTTTGTACGGTGGGAATGATGCGCGAATCAGCGCAACGATCCCCGCGACCGACTCGACAATGAAACGACTCGGCAAGGCTTACGAGTATCACATCTTCGACGGCGCAGGGCACGGATTTCTGCGCGGGCAGGATGGCTCGCCAGCGAATGCAATCGCTGCGCAGCAAGCGTGGCCGAAGACCATCGCGTTCCTGAAGACAAAGTTAGGGAATCAGTAAAAGCGCGCCGCGCGCCGCGGCGCAGCATCGAAACTCCATCAGTAGACACAGGGGTGACTCATGAAAGCCAGACTGAAGTTGTTGGTGGGTTGTTCCCTGACGCTCGCGTCGCTCGCGCTGCCGGCGCAGGAGCCGGCCGGCGCACCCCCGGGCGCTCCCCCCGGCGCTCCTCCGGGCACTCCCGGCGGTCGCGGTCGCGGCGGGTTCGGTGGGGCTGGCTTTGTCCCTAATCCCACGTTCGACAAGGAAGCGCCCGTGCTGCCGGCCGACCTGAAGTCAGGTGGGGTGCTCATCTTCTCGAAAACGAACGGGTTCCGGGAAGAGGCCGGTGTTCAGGCGTCAAACACAGCGCTGTCGGCCATCGCTCACGAACGAGGCTATCCCTACTTCGTGACGGAAAATGGCGCCGTCATGAACAAGGAGCAGCTTTCCAAATTCAAGCTGGTAATCTGGAACAACAACAGTGGCGACATCCTGACGCCCGAACAGCGCGAAGCGTTCAAGACCTGGGTGGAAGAGGGCGGGTCGTACATGGGCACGCATGGCGCAGGCGGCGACCCGAAGTACGCCGTACCCAATGGCCACAGTTCGCTCGCCGACTGGCCATGGTACATCGAAACCCTGCTCGGCGCCCAGTTCACGAGCCACTCACCGCAGCAGTTCGGCGACGCGCGCGTGGAAGACCCCAAGAGTCCCCTGACGAAGGGAATGCCAGCTCTTTTCAGGCGCTGGGATGAGTTTTACGCCTTCTCATCGAACCCGCGCAACCTGCCGGGCTATCACATCCTGATCACCGCAGACGAGAAGAGCTACAAGCCCGGCAATTCCACGATGGGCGACGACCATCCGCTCGCCTGGTGGCACTGCGTTGGAAAAGGCCACGTGTTCTATTCCGCCATCGGGCATGGCGGGATGATGTATTCCGAGCCGGTCGTCCTCCAGCTTTACGGAAACGCGATGGCGTGGGGTCTCGCGCAAAACGGCAAAGCCTGTAAGTAGCGACACACTGCGGTTCTGGCCCTCAAAACCCCGCGGCCTAATCACGGCTGGCGGGGTTTTGTATTACAGCGTTTCTGGAGACGTAGAACTCTCAGGCGATTGGCGACTCTGCGAACAATGAACGCAAGAACCGCAATCCGTCGCTTGCCAACTGGTCTTGCGTCTTGGCCAAGGGCCGCCAGATCGCTGCGGCGCGTGCAATCGTTTCGAGTTCGCTGGTGAACGATTCGATGACGACGGGTCCGTCATACCCGATGTCCCGGCAGCCTTTCGCGACATCCTGCCAGGGCACGTGGCCCGAACCGGGAGCCCCGCGATCGTTCTCACACGCATGAAGGTGCTTGAGCCGAGCGCCGCCAGCCCGGATCGCATCGCCGAGCGATGTTTCCTCGATGTTCATGTGGAAGGTATCGAGCATCATCGCGCAGGCCGGGTTGTCCACCCGATCAACGACTTCAATCACCTGCACGGCGAGGTTGATGAAGCTCGTCTCGAAGCGATTGAGCGGCTCGATGCAGAGCACCACTCCGTGGTTCGCCGCATGTGTGGCCAGCCCGGAGAGTTGGGTCACCAGTAGATCGAGGTCGCGGCTGCGCTCTTCGTCGGTCGCCTTCCACGTGCGGCCCACCGCGCTGTACATCGGTCCCAACAGATTCGTTGCGCCGAGGGACTGCGTCGCTTCGATGCAGTGACGGACGTAGGCGATACCGTTCGCGCGGATGCTCGCGTCTGGGTGGATGAGATCGCGGTCCGGACCGATCACGGCACAGACGCTGACGGCGAGGCCGGCGTCGCGTGCGACCTGCGCCACACGTGCGTAGTCCAGGTCACCCGTTCCCTCGATGGGCACCTCGATCATGTCGAAGCCCAGCCCGGCGACGTGCGTCGCCAGGCGCGCGAACTCTTCGTTCGTGAGGGGCGAGGCCCACAGCCATGTGCTCACGCCAAACTGCATCGTCGCTCCGTAAGGGAAGTGCGCCCAGGCAAATCGCCGGCGCATCGGAAACACGTCCGCAAGTATGGAACCCGGCTCATCGAGGCGGGAGACTCTGAATGGTTCGACGCGACCTGATCGTCGGCGCAGAATCGCACGATTGGCAACGCCGCGAAACCGCGTCTCCACTATCGTCGCCTTTGGGCAATCGGTATAGTCTGCGCACACCAACGCCGGACCCGTGCGTCCCTACACCAGAGTCGAGCCAACAATGAGCACACAAGCGGGAGCTGCAGCCAGCGATCGGCATTCGGATTACAACAAGCAGAGACTATTTCTGGTGAGTGCGCTCGCGCTTACCACAGCGGGTGTGAATGCGTCGCTTCGGGCCAACACGGCGGCCGACCTCCAGCGCCTCTTCCTCGATCCCATCGACGCGGTCCATTCGGCGACGATGATCGCAAGCATCCTCGGCGTGCCGTTTCTCGGGTTCGCCCTGACGATTGCCATTGGCAGTCCCCTGCTGGACTACATCGGCATGAAGTTGCTGCTGGTGCTCTCCGGAATTGGATTCACGATCGGAATGCTGCTCACGCTGTTCGCGGGTCAGATCGCGACCGGCTCCGGCGTCTACCAGGTCCTGTTCCTGGGTGCGATCATCGCAGGCATCGGCTGGGGACTCGCGGAAACGGTGGTCAATCCGCTGGTGGCCACGCTCTATCCCGAGGACAAGACGGCGAAGCTGAACCTCGTGCATGCCTGGTGGCCGGGCGGCCTCGTGATCGGCGGACTGCTTGGCGTCGGCATGACGCAGATCGGGTTCGGTTGGCAGGTAAAGCTGGGGCTCTCCATCCTTCCTGCAATCGGAGTGGCGGTTGTCTCCATGGGACTCAAGTTCCCGCCGACCGAGCGTGCCGCGTCGGGTGTGTCCATGGGTGAGATGTTTAGGGAGTTGAGAAGCCCGCTGTTCATCATTCTCTTCCTGTCGATGTTCCTGACGGCCGCTTCCGAGTTGGCTCCTGGACAGTGGGTCGACATCGCACTCAGTCGCACCGTGCACATGCCGGGCATCTTGCTCCTGGTCTACGTGAGCGGCCTGATGTTCGTGATGCGCCACTTTGCTGGCGCATTGGGCAAGCGGCTTTCACCGATCGGTGTGCTGTGGTTGTCCTGCCTCATGGCGGCGCTGGGCCTGGTCGCGTTGAGCTATGCAAACTCGCCGGTGACGGGTCTCCTCGCGGCGACGCTGTGGGGCACAGGCGTGTGCTTCATGTGGCCCACGATGTTGGCCAGTGCGTCGGAGCGGTTTCCGCGCGGTGGCGCGCTGCTGATGGGGCTCATGGGTACCGCAGGCACGCTGTCGATTCAGTTCGTGCTGCCCTTCATGGGACGGGTGTTCGACCAGAAGAAGGTCGAAGTGGCAGGCGGCGTCGACGCCTTTCAGCGCCTGACGCCTGGCGCCGAGCTCGATCGCGTGCTCGGCCTCGCGGCGCAGGAGTCGTTCCGGGTGGTCGCGATCCTGCCAGCGATCCTGCTGCTCGTGTTCGCGGGAATCTGGCTCTACGACAGATCGCAAGGCGGCTTCAAGAAGCAGACGATCAGCCGGGACGCTCCGGAGTTTTCTCTCTAAAGAGCATCGAGGCCGCGAAGTCAGGCACGCAGTGCCTTGAGCGTCATCTGGTGAAACTGACCGCGGTAATCGCTCGGACTCAGCTTCACGATGGCGCGAAAGTGATGGCGCAGGAGGGCTGCAGATGAAAAGCCGCTCTCCTCCGCCACCTCTTCGATTGAAAGCGTCGTGGTTTCCAGAAGGTCCTTCGCGCGCCGCACGCGCAGTCCGGTAATCCAATCGACCGGACTCGCGCCCGTCGTGGCAGCGAAGCGGCGTGCCAACGTGCGCTTGCTCATGTGCGCCGCTGCGGCGAGTTGTTCGATCGTGATTCGCTTGTGCAGCCTCGCGTCGACCCAATGCAGCAAGTTCGAAAGCCAGGGATGCGCTTCTTCCCCGACCGGCTTGTCGATGAACTGGGCCTGACCGCCTTCCCGGTGCGGCGACACGACCGCTCGTCGTGCGACTGTGTTGGCGACGACCGTTCCGAAATCCTTGCGGATGATGTGCAGGCACAGATCGATGCCGGCTGCGCTGCCGGCTGATGTCAGGATGTCCTGCTCGT
>JBDTMO010000451.1:0-5022 GCA_039934235.1 bacterium
ACTCGTCGAGCTGCGCGTTGAGATACGAAACGTTCCGTTGCGGAAACTGGCAGCGCCCGAGCCAGTTGCCTGTGGTCTCGCCCAGGTCGGCGGGCGAGATTGTCACGTTGGGGTTGGTCGCGACCGGCTGCCCATCGATGTAGAGCGTCGCGGTGGATCCTGTGCGCGTGATGGCCACATGCGTCCAGCGATCCACGGCCAGCGGTTGCGTGGCATCGAGACGCTGTTCGCCGCTCGCGCCGCTCGTCGTGATCGCGAAGCGCGGAACCGGCGTGTCGTTGCCCGCACGGACCGTGAAGTACATGCGTGTGAGCGCGGGCTCCGCAAATTTTGGATTCGGCGAACCGAAATCAAAAACCGACGCGCCGTTATTGAGTGTTGCCAGATCGACGCTGGGTCGCGAATCGGACAATCGCGCCCTGTCGTACTGCGAGGGATTGATCCAAAGCGCGATCGTGAAATCGTGCAGCGCACTCACCACGCCAGCGGGAAGCGAGACGTGCTCCGCCAACCCAATCGGCGAGCCGGTGAGTCGCAACGCATTGCCGAACCGGCCCGGCGATCGTGGCGTGGGACGCTGCGCAGATGACGCCAACGCGTCCTGACATTCAGCCAGTCCGCGCACGATGTAGTCGAGTTTCCGCTTGAAGATTTCGTCGCCCGTTCCCGCGTACGCCTGTGCCAACATGCTCATGAAGTGGCCGGCGTAATGTCCGCGCAGATACCCAGTGCCTGACTCCCAGTCGCCAACCGCCTCGGCGCCCTTTGTATCGAGGCCCGCGTTGGCGCGGAAAATCGAGAGCACACGATCGGGTCCCGCGAACACATCTGCCTCGCCGCCGTACCCGCGCGCATAGGCGAGCATGCGGTCGCGTTTCTGCGTAAAGAGACTCTCGGTGAGCTTTACCTGCGTCAGGGCAAACGGACGCACCGTCACGCCAACGCGCGCGGCACTCGCCACCTCCGTCATGGCTGGCGTGCTCGCCAGCGCCTCGAGCCGTGGCAGCAACAGGGCGCCAGCCGCGGCGGCGCTGGCTGACTTCAGGAAGTCGCGCCGATTGGGATGCGAGTCGTTTTCTGGCTCACGGGACATGACACGTCTCCATCACGTGCGAAAGAAGGCATGGCGCAATCGCAACTTCACGATTGTATAAAATATCCGCAGTGCCGGCTAACGCTACTGTGCAAGCAACAGCACGTGCAGGTCATTCGCTTCGCTCAGGACGACAGACGCCTACCTACGGCTTGCGCACCGCGACGATTGGTCCGCCTTGATCGAGGACGAAGCTGGGCGATGGATTGCCCGGTGCGAATTGGTGCGTGACTTCGTCGTCGAACTCGGCAGTGAACAGTCCATTGCCCTGATAGCGCAAACGAAACGCGCCCTGCCCGGTCGCCTGTGCCCGGAACGCCCCGCCGGAGGCGAAAATGCGAATGTCCATTCCGTTGGGTAGGGCATAGTTGCCGGCAAAACGCGCGCTGTCCGCCGACGGCACCGCCAGGTTCTTGATCACCGGCGTCGAAACCCCGAGCGCCTTCCTTGCGATCAGCTTCTCGAGCGTTGGCGCTGCATTTCCCTCGGTATTCGTCAGCACGACGACGATCAGCGAATCGTCCGGAAAATGATGCAGTTCGGAGATGAATCCATTGATACCACCGTTGTGCGAAATCTCGCGATGGCCATTGAGCGCGCCGATCCCGAGGCCAAAGCCATAGGTGTGCGCCTTACCGTTATTGAGCTTTCCTGGTGTGCTCATCTGCACATACGACGCGCGACTCACAACCTTCCCCGATGACAGCGCGCGCGCCCACGCTGCCAAGTCAGTGACGGTCGAGCAGAGCGCACCGGCCGCGTAGGGCTGCGTCATGCTCAACGGTGTCGCGTTGGAATAGATCCCCAGCGGCGTCACGGAGTACCCTTGCGCGCGATGCTTGATAATCGGCGACTGACTGCAGTAGCGAGTGTGCGTGAGCCCGACTGATGGCAGGAACTGATCGTTCATGTAATCGTCGTACGTCTTGCCGCTGATCTTCGCGATGATGGTGCCAAGCAGGAAGTATCCGGAGTTGTCGTACTTCCATGCGTCGCCCGGCTTGAAGTCGAATGGCTCCTTGGCGAAAACCGCGATGAGCGAATCGGTCGACAAGTCCTGCCGCATGAGCGGCGCCCATTGCTTGAGCCCCGTGTAACTGGCAATGCCCGACGTGTGCGTGAGCAAATGCCTGATCGTGACGCGATTCCCCTTCGTGTCGTACCTGGGCAAGAACTTCTGCAGCGTGTCGTCGAGGGAAATTTTTCCCTGCTCGACGAAGCGCATGATGGCCGCCGCGGTGAACTGCTTCGTGATGGAGCCAATGCGATAGACAGTCTCGTCGGTGGCAGGGACGTCGTTCTCCATGTCAGCAAGACCGTAGCCCTTGGCCAAAAGCGTGCGTCCTCCCTTCACCACGGCCACCGACGCTCCGACAGTTTTATGCGCTGTAATTGCCGCCTTCACCACGGAGTCGACATACGCAGTCAACCCAGCGCTCGACTGCGCACCGGTCTGCGGAACGATCAGGACCGAAAGGCCAAGACAAGCCATGATGCGTCGGACGTGCACGCCACGCCGCGTGTGAAGAGACATGATGGCCAGTCGTACTTCAGATTGGCGTGGTGTGTTCCTTCGACATCCGCCTCGATCCCGGAATATCCAACAACTCTCGCTGCGCTTCAGCGGCCCGATTGCCAAGCAGTCGCGTGAGATAGCGCTGTCCCTCCCCTATGCGCTCGACTTCTACCGCCGTCGCCTCGATCGCGACTTCCATGCGACTGAGCCTCTCCGCCGTATCAGGCGTTTCGCTCGGCACAGTCTGCACTGCACGCGCGCTTTGGCGCCAGACGCGCCGAGCGAGCGCGATGGACAGCGGAAGGATGGCCACCACGATGAAGAGGGCCGCCAATGGCCACACCTGGTCTGGAATCCCCGGCGGCGGAAAGAATGAGGGTGGCAGTCCCGGCGGTACCTCGACAATTGCCGGAAAGGACGAACTCGCCATCTGTTGTTCGTTGCTCGCGATCATCTGCTCGACAGTCGCGATGCGTTGGTTGACCTCCGCCACGCGCCCAGCCAGCTCACCTTGAGCAGGCGAGCTTTTCGGGGCCGCATCAAGCCGCTGTGTCAGCTGGCTTCGCGTGCTCTCGAGCGCGTCAAGCTGGCTTCTCAATTCGCGGCGCTGGGCTCGCAGTGCGTCACGATCGGGGCCAGCAAGCTGCAAGGCCTGATCTCCCACGATCACTTTCGTGGCGTTCCCCTGCGCGTTCGTTGCTTCTGGGGCTTGTCGCATAGTCAGATCTCGCGGGCCAAGTGCATCAGGACGATTTGTCTCTCACGAGACGTGAGAGCCGTACGTCGTCCAAACAAGACACGTTTCATCGCGATAAGCGTTGCCTGGGCGTGCGGCATCGGAAAGTCATCCGACATTACTTTCCGCCCCGATCCGATCATGCGCAACTCCTTCGGCATCATTGTCTCGCTTGCACTCGCGGCTGTCGCGAATGCGCAGCATCCATTGCGCCATCCCACCGACGCCATCGAGATGCGATTCGCGCGCTCGCAGCCTGTCGTCAACTACGTGCTTCACGTCGACAGCAGCGAACTCACCGGATGGTCGGTGGAAATGCATATCCGGAACGTGCCGGACAGCTTTCAACTCGCGATGGCTCGGCATCCCGAATACGACGACCGCTATTGGCGCTATGTCGAGGGGCTGTCCGTCACCGGCAATGCTGGCGCACCACGCATCGCGCGCGCCGATAGCGCGCTGTGGACAGTGCGCGCCTCTGGCGGAAGTGTCGTCATTCGATATCGCATTCTGCTGCCACCTTCCGAGGGCGCGACACGCGCGTCATGGCGGCCGTTTCTTTCTTCGACGGGCGGTTTGACGGGCGGGCCGCATGCGTTCATGTACGTCGTCGGAGCTGAGCTTGCGCCGTCGCACGTGAAGGTCGAGTTGCCCACGGGGTGGAAGATCGCAACGGCGTTGCCGCCAACCAGCGATCCCTCCGTCTTCTTTGCTCCAAGCGTCGACGTCCTGGTGGACTCACCACTTTTCGTCGGTCATTTTCACGACTGGAGATACAGCGTCGATGGCGTGCCCCACCGTGTGGTGTATTGGTCGTCGCCCACAGGGTCCCAGTTCGACACCGTGGCATTCGTCAGCAGCCTGGAGAAACTCTCGCGCGAGGCCGTAGCGCTGTTCGGGCGCGCACCGTATCGCGACTACACGTTCATCTTTCAGGACGCAGCGTACGGTGGGCTCGAACACGCGTCGTCTGTAACGCTTGGCGCGCGAGCGAGGAGCTGGCGCGCGATCCCAATGCGGAGCTCGGGGACGCGGCACACGAGTACCTGCACACCTGGAATCTCATGCGCATTCGTCCGGTGGAATACACGGGCGTGAGCTTTCGTGCACCACCTCTGTCATCCGGACTGTGGTTCAGCGAAGGGCTCACCATCTTTTACGCCGACGCGCTACTCCGACGTGCTGGTGTGCGCACCACCGGTTTAACCTATGAAGCGCGTCTGGCGACGCTCATCGAGCGATATCTTGGTAACTCGGGCGCAACGAAATTGTCAGCCGAGGTCGTGAGTCGCGCCGCGTATAATGCGGGCCCCATGGCGCTTGGCGATTACAACGTCAGCACACACATGCAGGGCGAACTGATTGGCACAATGCTGAATCTCATCGTGCGCGACGCGACGAATGGGGCGCGCTCGATGGATGATGTGATGCGCACCATGTATCAGCGCTTCACGGGTCGCGGATTTGTGAGTGCTGATGTTCAACACGCAGTGGAGAGTGTCTGCAGCTGCAGCATTGCGGATTTCTTCGCCGAACACATCACTGGTGCCTCCGCTTTCGACTTCAACCATTACCTCGCCCCACTCGGCATCCGCATGAACGTCACCTGGCAGCAAGCAGTGGATCCCCAAGGGAAACCCTCTTCCGACCTGCGAATGTGGGGCTGGCAGGCGGGTG
>JBDTMO010000452.1:0-5021 GCA_039934235.1 bacterium
GACTTTCGCATCTCGTCGAGAACATTCTTCAATTCTCGCGCGCGGAACGACACGCCATCAGGCTTGCGCCGGCGGTGTCGTGTGTCGCGCCGCACATCGTGACCACGCTCGAGATCTTCGAGCCAATCGCGCGTGCAAAACAGGTCACGATCGCACCCATTCTCGATGAAGGACTCCGCTGTTCGGTGGACGCGGGTGCACTTCGGCAGATCCTGCTGAATCTCCTGGACAACGCCGTCAAGTACGGACCGCAAGGACAACAAGTGCGCGTGGTGCTCGAGCGATCGGGAAATGGTGCAGCGCGCATTATTGTCGAGGATCAAGGGCCTGGCATTCCGCGCGACCGGCGCGACCGCGTGTGGAAGCCGTTCTATCGATTGGAGCGTGATGCTGGGTCCGCAGTGGCTGGCAGCGGTATTGGCCTCAGCGTCGTTCGGGATCTGGTGCAACAGCACGGTGGCCGAGTGTGCATCGAGGACGGGAAGGTGGGCGCGCGGGTTGTTGTCGAGCTGCCATGCGCTGACATGCCGCGAGGCGCCCTCACATGAAGGCGCGCGTGCTCGTGGTCGAGGACAATGCCGATCTCGCATTCGGTCTCCGGAACAACCTGGAGATCGAAGGCTATGACGTCGACATCGCGTCGGACGGCGCAGCGGGATTGGCGCGTGCGCTCGAGTGGCGGCCGCAACTCGTCATACTTGACCTCATGCTGCCTGAAATGGACGGCTTTCGCGTTTTACGGACGCTGCGTCAGCGCGCGTTCGAGGAGCCCGTACTGATTCTTACGGCGCGTGGCGAGGAGTCCGACAAGGTGATGGGCTTCCGCCAGGGCGCCGACGATTACGTCACGAAACCATTTGGTGTGCTGGAATTGCTTGCGCGTGTGGACGTGCTGCTACGACGTGCGGCGCGCAGCAACAGTGCGACCGTTCAGCCCACGGTGTCTCGCTTCGGGACTGTCGAGGTACATCGCGCGTCGCGCATCGTGCTTCGCAACAATGAAGAGGTGGCGCTCGCCCCGCTCGAATACGATCTGCTGTGCGCGTTGCTCGACCATCGCGGCGCCGTGGTCTCTCGCAACGACCTCATGCGAGAAGTCTGGGATTACGATGCGACGGTCATCTCGAGGACGGTTGACACGCACGTCGTCGAGCTTCGCCGCAAGCTCGAATCGGATCCGTCGCGCCCGCGGCATATCCTCACGGTGCGTAAAGCGGGTTACCGGCTCAAGACCTGACAGAGCGCTGACACTCGCCACACGGAACGCGCACCGCACAACAACCTGAAGACACAGGGTACGGGACAGCTTTGGCGTTAGACCTTTACGCCAGAGCTGACGATGTCGACCCACCGCTTGTACCTCGCAGCCGTCTCCGTCTTCTTAGTCGCTATCAGCAGTACGGCACACGCACAGTCGCGGCCCGCTCCGCCCGCCGCCGTCTCTGGCAACGCGGCAGCGGTGCTCGATAAGACACTCGTGATTCGCGCCACACGTGCCGTCGTTCGTCCCGTGATCGACGGACGCATTGACGAACCCATTTGGGCGACCGCAACGGTCGCGACGGCGTTCGTGCAACGGACCCCAGAGCCCGGACGCCCTGCGTCGCAGCGCACTGAAGCCCGGCAACTCGTGGACGGCGACGCGCTCTACATCGCCATGCACCTCGAAGATACGGCGCCCGATTCCATCGTGACCGCGATGATGCGCCGAGATGGCGATGGAAATTCCGATTGGGCGCACGTCTTTGTCGACAGCTACAACGACAAGCGCACGGCCTTTCACTTCGCGGTGAACCCGAGCGGCGTAAAGCGCGATGGTTTCATTTCGGGCAACAGTGAGTGGAATGAAGACATGGGGTGGGATGCTGTCTGGGATGTGGCAACGCGTCGTGATTCGTCTGGCTGGACGGCGGAGTTTCGAATTCCGCTCTCGCAACTCCGCTTCGCTGGCAGCGCCGGTGCGGGGGGTGCAACGTGGGGCATCGAGTTGGCCAGGGACATCGCACGTCGCGGGGAGCGATCGTACTGGGCGCCTATTCCTCCTGATGCAGGGACGTACGTCTCCAACTTTGGTTCACTCGTCGGCGTTCCGGTGCAGGAAGCAAAGCGGCGCGTCGAGATAAGTCCCTACGTGCTTGCGCGGTCGTGGCAGTCCAATGCGTATGCCGGAAACGCACTTCGCGGCGGCTCCATGCAGACGGCCGCCACGGGCGCCGACTTCAAGCTCGGCGTCGGCTCCAACCTGACACTGACCGGGACAGTCAATCCTGACTTCGGTCAAGTGGAGGCTGACCCCGCGCAGGTGAATCTCACGGGCGCCGAAACAATCCTGCCCGAACGACGCACCTTCTTTACCGAAGGCTCGGATCTCTTCCACTACAACCTGAGCTGGGCTGGCAGCGACTTCGGAAACGAACAGGTGGTGTACACGAGGCGCATCGGTCGCATGCCGCAGCTGGACCTGCCCGACGTCGCAAGCCATTCCGTCGCCACCGATCCCACAAGACTCCTGGGTGCAGCCAAACTCTCCGGGCGCGTCGGACAATGGCGATTGGGACTTCTGAGTGCAACGACCGCAGAGCAGACGGGCCTGTACGCTCAATCCACCGGGATTGGCAAACAGGTCATCGAGCCACTGACGCACTACGGCGTGTTGCGCGTGGGCCGAGACTTCGAGAATGGCGCAAGCCAGCTTGGCGTTATCGCGACCGCAACGAACCGCCGACTCGATACACTCTCTGCCAATACGCTGCATTCGGCAGCATATGTCGCCGGTGTGGAAGGCGAAAAGCGTTTTGGCGACGGTCGCTATCTCCTGAGCGGCAATGTATTCGGAAGTGTCGTTGATGGTTCGACGTCCGCGATCGCTCGTACGCAGACAAGCTTTCAACACCTCTTCCAGCGCGATCCCTCGGCACTTGGCCTCGACTCCTCCGCGAGCGCGATGTCCGGGCTCGCGTCGGAGCTTCGCCTGATCAAGCAGGCGGGCGGTTCGTGGCGAAGCGGCCTAACGGCGCACGTCGTCACCCGCAGCTTCGAGGTCAATGATCTTGGTTACATCAGCCACACGAATCTTGCCGACGCGACCGGATGGATTGGCCGAATTCGTAACGAGCAGACGGCGCACACGCGGAGCTGGGCGTCGTTCCTGAACGTGAAAGCTCTGCGTTCGCTCATTGGACCGGAGACAATTACAGCAGCGAACTGGTGGAATCGCGTGCAGTTCCAGAACTATTGGGACCTGAGTGGTTACGTCGAACGCGCGCTGGACGGGCGCTCGACTTCATTGCTGCGCGGCGGACCGGCCATTCGAACGCCAGCGCGAACGTATGCGGAGATCGAGCTTCGCACTGATCCGCGGCGGTCGGTGAGTTGGGTGGTCGACGCGAACGCTTCGCCCAAGGGCTCGGACGGCTCGTCGTTGGCGATGGTGAGTCCGGGCGTGATCTATCGTCCCCTCGATCGCGCCGAGTTCCAGTTACGGCCGACGATTGAATGGCGCCGCACGGGGACGCAGTTCATCGATTACGCGATGGTCTCCGGTGTGCGTCACGATATCGTGGGTGACTTGCGACAGCAGACCGCATCGCTGACCGGTCGAGCGAGCTACGCATTCACGCCGGATCTCACGCTGCAGTTCTATGCGCAGCCATTCGTGAGTCGCGGCCGGTATCTGCGAGTCGGCGAAGTCACGAATGCGTTGGCGTCGCGCTACGAGGATCGTCTTCGCTTCTTTGGCGCGCGAGACATTTCCACGAGCGCGGACCGCGAGCACGTGACCTATCAGACCAGTGGCGGCGCTGTTCGGTTGGACAATCCCGAGTTCGATACTCGCACGCTGAACGCGAACGCCGTGGTGCGGTGGGAGTATCGGCCGGGGTCGACGCTGTTCGTGGTGTGGAGTCAGGGTCGCGACGAGGGCACGCGGCTTGGCTCAGATGCGTTCAGTGATTTGACGCGGCAGGTCTGGTCTGCGCCGGCGACGAATGTCTTTCTTGTAAAGTGGGCGTACTACATGGGGCGATAGCGCAATTCGCATGCGACGGTAGCTAAACCTTGTCGTCCTGAGTGCAGCGAAGGACCGGTGATTGCTATCTGGGCAATCCCCAGCTAGGGGCTTACGGTAACCTGTGCTACGCCGGCAGCCGTGCCGTAGGTTGCGGTGATGTTTGCCATACCGGCTGCGCGACCTGCAACGACTCCGCCGGGCTGAACCGTCACAACTGACGTGTCCGATGATGTCCACACAATTGGCGACGCATTTGGCATATCCGGTAACGTCGCCACAAGGGACCCCGATTGTCCCATGCGTAGCGCAAGAGCCGAAGGTGTTACGTGCATGGCAAGAGCAAATCCCGCTGGAGCCTCCGAAGGCGCGCTTGAGCCGCCCCAGCATGCAATTGCCAGTGCCATGAAGGGGGACGATAGCCTGATTGCCTTTCGCTTCATCGAGATACCTCATTCTGCAGAGTGCGGCGACACGGCACGCTCACCTAATGATAGTGCAGCGTTCCGAAATCGTTGGTGGACTCACGTGCCCCCAATCAATCCCCTGCGGCAAGACCTTGGCAGCAGTGCAGGTCCTTCGCTGCGCTCAGGACGACAACGCTGCGCTCAGGACGACGGCTACTTGAACGCGCTCAACCCCGTGACGGCCTGACCGAGAATCAGCGAGTGGACGTCGTGCGTGCCTTCGTACGTATACACACTCTCGAGATTCGCCATATGACGCATCGCGCCATACTCGGCGAGAATCCCATTCGCGCCTAAGAGCCGGCGCGCCTCGCGCGCGATGTCCGTCGCCATGCTGACATTATTGCGTTTCGCCAGCGACACTTGCTGCGGCGTAAACGTGCCCGCGTCCTTCATGCGACCGAGATGCAGCGACACCAACTGCGCCTTCACGATCTCCGTCAGCATGTCGGCCAGGCGCACCTGCTGAATCTGGAATCCGCCGATTGGCTTATCGAACATCACGCGCTGCTGCGCGTAGTCGAGCGCCTCCTCGAAGCACGCCATCG
>JBDTMO010000453.1:0-5008 GCA_039934235.1 bacterium
GATACCATGTCCGACTTGCAAATGCAAGTCGAAAGCCGCCGAAGCATACCTCGTGCACGATGGATACTTGTCCGACCTGGGCGACTATCGCGAAGCCCTCGATACGAGCGATGCGCTGATCGGCCCCGACCATCCGCTCATCGTGCGTCAGAAGAAAGACAACCTGCGCGGCCTTCTGCGGCTTCAGAAGCTCAGGGCGTCGGCACAGCTGGCGGATTCGTCGACGGAAGGTCCTTCGGCTCGTCTCGGCTATCGATCCTGACGACGAGATACTTCGCGTCCGTCGTCCCGATGTTCGTGAAATTGTGCCACTGGTTAGAGGCGAGAAAGATCACGTCGCCGGCGTGCGCCTTACGAACGACATTCTCCTGAAAGACCGAGACGTCGCCCTGCTCGAGGTAGATCACCTCCTCGTGCGCATGCCGGTGTGGCGGATGCGAATTCATGCCCGGCTTAAGAGTCGACTCGTGCATCTCGAGCTTCGCGAGAATGGCAGTCGCCGTATCGACGAGCGATCGCTGATTCGACGCAAGACTCCGCGTCCGCCCACTGTCCTTCGGAAACACCATCGAATGAAGCAGTAGCGGGATCGCGGATGTCTGCGTGGTGGCGACGACCGCAGGTTCGACGAGCGCTTTCGATTGGCAACCCTTGCCTGTGCACGACAGCGCGACGAACACTTCCGAACGGATGAGCCAGCGTTCGTTGCGCTTTACCCACTGCGCCGAGTAGCGCCCGGTGATCAGTGATGGTCCTTTGCCGGCGACGCGCGCTGTCCAGGTTCCGGTCTCGTATGCCAGCGGCCACGCGGGGCTCACGTTCACGTCGGTCGTCGTGCGCCAGTAGACGAGCGCCGTATCGCTCAGCGGCGCGCGCTCGATGATCGCCTTGTACGACTCGATCCCGCTAAGACCTGCGCCGAGTCCGCGGCGGATGGTGACGTCCTCGGTCCACCACTGCGCGGTGCGTTCCACGTCGCCGGCGGCCATGGCCGCGTTCTGCGCGATTCGCGCTGCGCGGATGTCGCGCGCGTCGCCCGATGAGCGTGTCTGCGCGCTTGCGGTTGCGCTGGCGAACAGCAGCGTGATTGCCAACAGTGGCGCTGTGGACGTGCCCATTGTATCGCTCTCCCGTTGTGTGTTGCCGAATCAATTTACCGTCTGCCTGTTCGCAAGAGGTGCAGATCCTTCGACTCGCTACGCTCGCTCAGGATGACAAATAGTTCGCTACGCTCGCTCAGGATGACACCGGGCAGCACTCCTGCGACTGGCCGCCGCCCTCGCGACCGGGCATCTTGCGACGATGATCTCATCGCCACGATCGCTGTGACCGCGCCCCATCGCGCCTCCCTGGAGCGCGCGCGCCACGACCTCCGCACTTTCGCCGGCGTCGAGCGTGACTATGTGGCGTCCGATGCGTTTCGGCTCGTGCATGGGCACGACATGCGCGGCGGCCGGTACCTGGTGCGAGCCCACGTTGCGCGTCCGGTGCCTGACGACATCCTGCAACTCGCCGCCAGTGTCGCGCGCAACGTGCACCAATCACTCGACGAGCTCGCGACGAGCCTCGCCGGCGCGCCGGTGAGCTTTCCGATTTACGAGTCGCTCGTGATGTTCGCGCAGCGGTCGCGCAAAGCGATCGCGCGCATGTCGGACGAAGCGCAGGCGACGATTGAGGCGTTGCAGCCCTATCACGAGATCGGCGGCTTTGAGGACAGCCCACTGTGGCGACTCAAGACGCTCGATACCGCCGAGGCGCCGTGGATGACGGGGAGCATTCGCGACGGCGCGGTGATGGGCGTCAACACTGCGCGTGGCGTATCGCTGACCGGCGATCCCATCGTGACGTCGGGTGCATTTGCGGACGGCGGCATCGTGGCGTCGGTGCCCGCGAGGATTGTCGGCGATGATCCCAAGCTCGACATGTTTCTGCGCGTCGAGTTTGCACTTGCGTATCCGGAGCGTGGGCCCGGTCTGGGGCGCGATGTCGTGGATCTGCTCAGCGACTTGTGCGATCACGTTGAGCACGAGGTCTTTTCCGCGCTTGAGCCAGGCGACACTTGATCGGTATTACGAATGAGCGTATATTGGAATCATGAAAACAACTGTTGATATTCCAGACGGCGAGCTGGAGGATGCCATGCGATTCACAAAAGCGACCACGAAGCGTGAGGCGATCGTCACCGCCATCGCGGAGTTCAACCGGCGTCGCCGGATGGCCGAGCTAGCAAAGCGGGCAGGGACGTGCTCCGACATCGTGAGCGTCGACGAGATCAAACGGCTCCGCAGGAAGTAAGTGGTCCTGGTCGACACGTCTTCTTGGATCCACTTCCTTCGTACGAGCGGCGACGCCGGCGTTCGCGCGCGTGTCGTCGCTGCACTTGAGGCGGGTGAGGCGCGCTGGTGTCCCATGGTTCGGCTCGAGCTGTGGAACGGCGCCGGCGGTGAGCGGGAGCGAAAAGTACTTCGTGAGTTCGAACGCCTCATCCCCGAACTCGAGATCAGCGACGACGTGTGGAACGTCGCGTATGATATGGGCCGCCGATGTCGGGCCGCCGGCGTGACCGTTCCCGCGACCGATTTACTTATAGCGGCCTGCGCGCGCTTTCATGGCGCCGGCCTCGAACACGCGGATTCGGATTTCGACCTGATCGCGAAAGTCGGCGCTTGAGGACGCGACGAGCGTGTTCGTGAACTGGTCGACGACGGACAGACACAGCGTGAACGCCTCTTAGAATTACTGCTCGAGCTGCACAGCCGCGGCTTGCGTCAATGCAAGCGCCGGCGAGTGGTCCGCGAAGCGAATACGACCTCGCGAATCGAGAACGTAGTACGTCGGCGTTGCGTTGTTGTTAAAGGCGCGACGCGCCTCGCCCCGTGCGTCGTAATACGTCTGAAACTCAACCTTGGACGCCGCCAGGTAGTCTCGCAGGTCCGGGCTGGACGCTTCTTCGGTGATTCGCACAAAGGCAATTCCCTTAGCGCTCAAATCGTTTTGAAGTTTGCCGTAAAGGGGCAACTGCAGACGCGACGCGCCGCAGAACCTCGACCACACAACGACAACGCTCACTTTGCCACGCGTCAAACTCGCGAGGTCAACGGAATCACGTCGCTCCGTAAGAAGTGTTGCGCGTGCTGGCGCGGGCCGCAGCTCCGCGGTCGCAAGTACCCGTCGAGCGAGTTCCTGCTTTCCGATGCCCTCGAGACGCTGCCAAGCGTCAGCGCCAATCGCACGAGTGAAGCGGCGTCGAATCGAATCTGCTTCGGCGACTGGAGTGGACGGATCACTCACAATGAGTGCGAAGGTGCGCGCCGCATTTCCGGTATCATGCCTCGCCAGATAGACGCCCGCAGTACGGCTGAAGAGCGCACGATCCCATCCGTCGGCAATCGCCTTCCCAAGGGTGTCAATTGCCGAAGTGGTGTCACCAGAAGTGAGTAACAGTTCGCCGAGCGCCGCGAGTGCAGAGCGGGAAGCCGCCGCCCGTCGAAGTGAATCTTGCCGGATTGATGCTTCCAGCGGCCGCATCGCATCATCACGGCGGCTAAGGTGCGCGAGTTGCTCACGAATCCGAACGAGAGCGGCATTGCGGAAACGAGGGTCGGCGCCGAGCTGCGTCGTGAGGCCTACTGCCCAAGCGGGCATGCGTGTCGCCGTCCGGTCTGTCCACCGAAGGACTGCCGCCGAATCCTTTGCAGCGCCGGCGATCTGTAGACCGAAGAGCGTGTACATTCCGAGCAGAGAATCGCCGCGCTGCCAGCTCGCCTCAGCGCTATCGAGCACTGCCCCTGCGATAGTGGAGTCTTTGAGGGCGCGGGAATTCCAATCGCTGATTTGCTCTTGCGACCGCAGGGGTGAGCCCACGGCTTCCGACATGAATCGTTTGCGCCAGTATCGAGCGATGGTCCGGAACTCCGGCGGCGCCGAGTCACTGATTTGACTGTAGTAGCTGCGCATGCCGTCCATGACTTCCGGCGGAACACTCGCTCGCGACCGCCATTTCTTGTCCAGTGCCGCGAATCGCTTGAGATGCCCCGAGACTGCGCTGTCGTAGTACGTTGCGCCGAGCATGAATGACTCGTGCGATACGCGACCCGCCCAAGCGCCTGGCGAATCGGGATAGAGCGAGCTGCGCGTGCGTACGACAATCAGCGCACTGTCCGGTGACCGACCAAGAACATCATTGTACTGTTGGATCAGTGAGGCTTCTGACGGCTTGCCGTCTTGATACACGAGGAGCTCCCAAAGTCGCCCGTGGTTCGCGTCCACTCGAGTGCCCGCCGTGTCTTCGACCGCAAGTGCAGCATACACAACGCCAGACGGCAGGTCGAACGCTCCCTCGAAGGATTGGGATCCGCGCCGCGTTAGACGCGTCGCCACCAATTGGCGAGTGGCAGCTTCGTACTCCTCGTCCCATCGGGTGCGGTAGCGAACGCGGAGCACGAGCGTTTCGTATCTCGTCAAGTTCGCTGGCGCTTCATACTGAACGGTCACGTGCGCTCCGTCGCTCGGCGCTTGGGGAGAGAACACCAAGTGCCCCGAGGTTTCGGCCGCAACGAGCTCACGACGAAGTGAGGCTCGGACAAGTCCGCCGAATACGATCACCGCCAAGGTCGCCGCAAGCGCGGCGCGCCAGGGGAACGTTGCGGGAAGCGCATAAGACGCTGGCTCGACGGGCAGTACGACTCGCGTTCCGCTCGCGCGCGCAGCCAACACGCGACTGAACGCATCGGCGCGAAGCGAGACGGACGGTGCCATGCTCGCCGACTGCTCGAGGATGTCTCTCGTCGCCACGATGTCGGCGCGGCACGAGGCGCACTCGGTGAGGTGCCCCTGAAGGCTGCGTCTCCGGTGCTCGTTCAGGTCACCGAGAGCAAACGCGTGTAAGGCGTCCGCTGATGGATGTTGAAACGGGATGTACATCACTCAGTCTCCAGGAAGGCGCGAAGCTGGCGAATGGCGCGGTAGAGCCGGACTTCCGACGTGCCGCGACGAATTCCCAATTGCG
>JBDTMO010000454.1:0-4989 GCA_039934235.1 bacterium
CGCACCCCCAGCTCTCATTACCAATGCCCCAGAATTTCACATTCCAGGGTTCCTGACGGCCGTTCTTTCGGCGCAGGTCGGACATGGGGCTTGCGCCCGGATGATTTACGTATTCCCACCACTCCTGCATTTCCTGCACGGTGCCGCTACCCACATTGCCGACGATGAACGGCTCAGTGCCCAGCTTCTGAGTGAGCTCGAGGAATTCGTGCGTGCCGACGCCGTTGTCCTCTGTGACGCCGCCCCAATTGTTGTTCACCACGCTGGGGCGGTTGGCCTTGGGTCCGATGCCGTCCTTCCAGTGGTAGTAGTCCGCAAAGCACCCGCCGGGCCAGCGCAGGTTGGGAATCTTGATTGCTCTCAGCGCCTGCACGACGTCATCGCGAATGCGCCATGCACCCGAGGCATCGCGCGTCCAGATCCCGTCGTAAATCCCACGACCGAGATGCTCCGCAAAATGCCCATAGATGTGCCGGCTAATCGTATCTCGGCCCTGATCCGCATTGATGATCAGGTTCTGCGTGGCCTGCGCCCACGCAGCGTTGATGGAGATGACAGACGAGACCAGGACGACAGCAAGCGTTCGCGCGATCATGAAGAATATCCTTTAGAAAGAGTCGGCAAGTTGCGATTTTTGTCATCCTGAGCGAGCGGAGCGAGTCGAAGGATCTGCACTTGTGTCACAGCCACCGAATCGTGACGACCGAACTCGGACGCAATGAGTAGAGCATCGACCTACCGCCAGCGTGCACCGAGAACGAGACATCAGACGCACCAGTATTCACGACGATCAGCACCTTGGAGCCGTCGTCCGCGTTCTTGAACGCCACGCTCTCCAGCCCGCTCACACCCGTGCTCGACGCGATGCGATGCGCTCCAGCACGCACGAACTGGCTCGCATGTGCCAACGCGTAGTACTCCTCGTTGCGCGTCACCTCGCCGGTGATCGAATTGATCGTCAGGACGCCTCGGCAATTTCCACAGCCGCCCAGATGCGGACCGCTCTTTTCGTCGAGCGCGAGGTTCCAGAGTGCGACACCCTTTGCCCAGCCGCGCACGCTGTTGATGATCAGTGTGTTCACCGTCCACTTGAGATTGTCCGCGAACACGGGCGCCCAGGTTCCGCCAGAACACTCGGTGAAGTAGGCGTCCTTGTCGGGGTAGGCTGCGTGCACTGAATCCTGCGCTACCACGTTGCCAGCGTAGCAATGCCATGCGACGCCGCTGACGTATTGGCGAGCAGCGTTGTCGGCAAGAACCGTGAGTGGTTGGTTTGGCTGATCCCAATTGTGGTCCCAGTCGAGGATCCGCGCGGAGATACCGGCTTTGGCGAACATCGGCCCAACATGCTTCCCGATCAACTCCGCACGTACCGGCGGATCGAGGCGCATGCCCGGATAGTCGGCTGGCTCGAAGGCCGGCTCGTTCTGCATCGTCACCGCAAAGAACGGGACGCCCTCTGCTGCATACGCGTCCAGAAATTTCCGAAAGTAGTTCGCGAATGAGTCGTAGGCGTCGGGCCGTAGCGTGCCCTGGACAAGGCTTCCCGTCGTCTTCATCCAACCCGGTGCACTCCACGGTGACGCCACGAGCTCGAGCTGCGGATTGAGGGCGCGCGCCTGCTTGAGCAAGGGCAGTTTGTCGGCGCGATCGACGTCGATCGAAAAATGTGCGAGCGTTGGATCACTCTGTCCGGCTGGCATGTCGTCATAGCTGTAGTGCGCCGACGAAAAGTCCGACGCGCCCATCGGCACCCGCACGAAGCTCAGGCCGATGCCCGGATTCCGGCCGAAGAGTTCGCGCATGAGTGCATCGCGCTCTGAACCAAGCTTGTTGTTGATCAGGTATGCCGACGCGTCGCTCATCGCGGCGCCAAATCCAACCATCTCCTGAAAACTCGTCCGTTCGTCGACGTCGATGACGATGCGGTCCGATGCCATCGCCGAACCGATGGGCAGGTCTGGCTCTCGCGATAAAAGCCGCGTGCGATCGCCAGTTGTCAGCCATGCCTGGGCCGCGCTACCACCGGAGCCGCCTTTGCCCATACCACCACGACTGCACGCTGCGAGCGCAGTGATGAAGACGATACCACCAATCGCAGCGATGCCTGTTCTCATTCCCGTCCGACTCCCAGCGAATCCGCCACGCGGTTGATGTAGTTGAACCACGAAGCGATGAGCGTGATCTGCAAAATTCCCCGATCATCCCAACCCACGGCGCGCAGCCGCTCGTGATACTCCTGTGTGATGCGCGTTGCGTCCTTCGTCAACTGAACCACATAGTCGAGCATCACACGCTCCGCCTCGGTAATCGGCGCGGTGGTGTAGTCGCGCTTGAGTGCCTCGACGAACTCCTCATCCAGCGTAATCCGACGCAGAAACTCTGCGTGCGAGTCAATTCAGTACCGGCACCGGTTCGTCACCGACACCATCGTCGTGATCATTTCGTGCTGGCGTCGAGACAACGGGAGGTCGGGCGACATCAGCACACCGAACGTCGCGAATGCGTGGTAGAGCGCATCGGGAATGAGACTGTGCGAGGCGACGATACCGGATGACTGCCCAGATGCCACGGGATGCACGGGCGTGGCGTATTCGATCGGATACAGCTCCTGCTGCATCGCCTGCGCCTTCCGCAACGCGTCGTCAGCACCATCGAACGGAACGGTCTTGATCCAGGTCATGAAATGCCTTCGGTGTCCAGTGGATTGAAAGGAGCAACCGCGGAATTCGTCGCCACGCGACGCGTTGGCTTGATCAACACAAACGACATTGGGATCCCAAGCGCAATGACCGCGGCGCCGATGAGCGTTTGCACGGGACGACCCAATGCAAATAGCGCGACCGTGGCGACGACGAGCACCAGAAACACGATGATGGGCAGTGGATGCCACGGAGCGCGAAAGACATCGGCCTCAGCAGGCGGTCGCGGCAAGATGAGAATTGCTGTTGCCGACAGGCCCAGAAAGAATACCGCCGCGGGAATGAAATAGCCGAGGATCTGTTCAAAACTCCCGAGGAGTACCAGCAGGCTCGCGAGTGCCACCTGGATCAGTGTCGCGAGCGGTGCCGATTGGCGGTGCGCGTCGAAGTGAACCAACCGCCGCGGAAACACGCCGCTGCGCGCCATTGCCAGATACACTCTCGGCGCTCCGAGAAGGACGGCGGTCAGGCTGCCCGCAACGGCAATGACGACGGCGGCTGCCAGGAGACGATCCGCGCCGTGGCCGAACAGCGCGGCGCCTAGCGACGCAACGAGCGCTTCGTCCGTCGTTGCGGTGATGCCGCGCATCGCGTGCATGAAGACGCTGCTCACGACGGCGTACACGATTGTCACCAGTGCGATGCCCCCGACGAGCGCCACAGGCAGGGTGCGTCGAGGGTCGACGATCTCCTCGCTCATCTTGCCGAGGTCCCACCAACCACCGAATGCGAAGAACGCACCCATCAAGGCGCCGGCCATCACGGGCATCGATGGGGCCGCAAGCGCGCCCGCGGCGACGCCCGGACTTGCGCCGCCGCTACCGCGTACGAGCACGATGAGCAGGAGCAGCCCGATCGTCGCCAGTTTCGCCGCGGCGGCCCACCGCAGGAGGCGCGCGCTGCTGTGCACACCGAGCATCGTGACGGCGGACGCGGCGATGATGCAGACGATTGCCACAGCTGGCACCCACACCGCCGAACCGCCCACGAGAATCAGCAGGTATTGCGCGAGTCCCACGCCCAGCGCAGCGGTCAGTCCGGGATCCATGACCAGGAGTGACATCCAGCCGTAGACAAATGCGCAGCGTTCGCCGAACGCCTCGCGCAGAAACACATAGCCGCCACCTGCCTCTGGAAATCGCGATCCCAACTCGGCGTAACACAGCGCGCCGGCCACGGAGAGCAGTCCGACGAGCGCCCATACGCCGAGTACCCATGCGGTGCTGCCGAGCGTGCGGGCCATGCCTGCGGGCGTGAGGAAGATTCCGCCGCCCATGACCTCGGTCACGATCATGGCGATCGCGGGCCACATCCCAAATCGGCGCCGCAGCGCAGTGGTCATCAAGGCCTCATCGACGGGGTGTGGCGGGCGGTTTGTGTCATTCTGATGAGCACCGAGAAACGGCAACTACTCTATCGCGGATCACGCGGAAACGCGCGGAAAGTCGTGGGTAGAACAAAACTTAAGAGTCGTATCCGCGCTGTTTCCGCGTAATCCGCGATGAGTAGTTGCCGTTGCCGTTTGCCGTTACCCGTTTGTGGTCTGTGGTTTGTGGTTTGTGGTTTGTGGTCTGCCGTCCGCCGTCCGCCGTCCGCCGTCCGCCGTCCGCCGTCCGCCGTCTGCCGTCTGCCGTTGCCGTTGCCGTTTGCCGTCTGCCGTCTGTCGTCGCCCAGCCCGGCTCGACGCCGCGGAATGCGACGGGAATGGATGGTGCGTAAGGGAATCGCTCTCAGCCACGATTTGGAGTGTCAATGAAGCTCGCTCAGCAGGATGCGGTTTGGCTCGCGTTCGCTCGACGGCACGGTGTCGTGTGGCCGGTCGCCGGCCTTCTGGCGTGCGCCATCGCTGGTACCACGACGGGCGCGCGCGGCACAGGCTCGCCGGAGCTCTCGCCGCCCGTGCCGTCCGCGCCATCGAGCGTTGAGGCTACGCTGCCCAATGACTCGCTGCTCTGGATGGACATGCAGAATGTCGATCTCCACATCAACGCCAAGAGCGTCATGCACGTACGCTCGCTCCGCGGACAGGTGACTCCCACGCAGGCAGGCACCATCGCCATGCTCGACGATCCCAAGTCCTTCCGCGTGCGCGCAACGGGCGGGACCGTCGCGCTCGACGGCGATGGCATCACCGCCCTACTCAACGACGTCGCATTCAACTATCCAGGCGCCCCGATCAAGAACCTCAAGGTGCGCGTTGAGGATGGCCATGTCGTGCAGACTGGCACACTGCACAAGGGCGTTGACATTCCATTCCAGATGTGGGCCGTTCCGGAATTGCAGCCTG
>JBDTMO010000455.1:0-4980 GCA_039934235.1 bacterium
ACGCCGTGCGCAGCGCGACGGCGATGTACAAGCGTCTCGTCGACGGCGCGCTGCGGGCCGGGTCGCTCGGCGCCGAGGCGCTCGCGAGTTATACGGACGAAGGGTTGTTGCACGAACTGGCGCAGCGCTCGCCAACACCGCTCCTCTCCGCCATGCGCGAACGGCGGCTGTACAAGCGCGTCTTCGAATGTCCCGCCGCCGAACTGCCGCCCGACATCGGCGAATGGATTGCCGATGATCGCCCACTGGTGGTCGCGGTGGAGGATCAACTCGCGCGCGAGTTGCGTCTCCAGCCGGGCGAGCTGCTGCTCGACTACCCCATGAAGACGCAGATGCTCGGGCTCGACATTCCCGTGCGCCGTCGTAATGGAAGCGTACGTCGTCTCACCGCTGCCGGATGGGAGGGCGCAGTCAACCTGCCAAAGCTGTCCGAGGAGCTGTACGGAAGCGCGCGGTGGTTGCGTGTCTTTACGGCGACGCGCGTTTCGATATCGCGCGACGCCGTGATTCGTCTTGCCTCACTACCTGCGGACGAAGTGCGGACGGCACTCCTCCGCGGAACGGCGCTCGCCGGATAACGCGCCCTAACTGACAGTCCTGCGTCGGACGAAACCGGCGAACGCCAGACAGCCGGACGCAAACATGACGAGGCTCGATGGCTCTGGGGCGGCGGTTACTGGTCCGGTGTCGGTGGAGCAGCCGTCGATTGAAATCACATTGGTGTCCAGCGTGACTGCGCCGTTGAGCGCGATCGCCCGTCCACACGTGATGCTCGCGCCGGTCGTCATCGTAATACTCTGATTGGCAATGACGCTGCCGACGAACGACGTGGTTGTGCCAAGCGTCGCCGAACTACCAACCAGCCAGTACACCTCGGAGCCGACGATCCCGTTCAACCCCGACACAACCGACGCGCTCGCCGACGTGAGCGTGCTCCCAATCTGAAAGATGAACATGGATTGAGGATCGCCGAGAAAATCGAGGAACAAACTTCCCGTCAGCTGCGCGGGGCCTGCGAAATAGTACACGCCGGGAGTCAACGTGCGGCCACCGAGATCCTGACCAGTCAGGTCCATTGTGTAGGGCAGCGTGGCGCGACTGACGTACGCCGCTGACGCGTCATTCTGCGCCTGCTGCGCCAACGCATCCCCTTGATGCATGGAGCCGGTCAGCGTAATCGAGCCGGCCCCGGTAATCGCCGATCCCGGCGCGACACCAAGGTCACCGTGAATGGTGGTGGGTCCGGTGTTCGTGACCGTCGTGGCCCCGAGAACACCGAATGCGGTGGCCGTCCCGAGGGAGGTTTGCGCCGCGACGGGAGACGGGTGGGTGATCACCAGGATCAGCGCGACGACGGCGAGCGAAATCGTTCGTTCCGAAAGCCTCGCGCGCAACAGGCGGCCCTGCATCTGGCGCTCGGAATGATTCGAGGCGTGCGCGGGTACTCGTGCTATTGACATGGATCGCTCGCGGGTCTGGGCTGACCTTCAGGAGCGTACCCCTGCGTCGGGATACTGCCGTTTACGACCGTGAGGAGATGGCGATCTCGCGCAACGGTACGGTACGGTTACCGCAGACGGTGCCGGCGCAGCGCCTAAGGCAAGACGTGATCCGCTTTCGTCACTGTCCGAGCGTGGGTGCGCGATCGCGCTTCATGTGGGCCACTCCGCGTGCCGCTACGCCCCGCGACAGGAACAATTTCCGCGACCGTCTGGCTTCGCGGCCGCGTCCCGTCGGCCGTCACCATAGGCGGAAATCTGCCAGGAAGTGTGGTTAAGATGACGCAGCTTCTCGTGCGAGTTTGCGGCAGTCGTTCACGACATGCGGTGCCGAGGCCGTCAGGCTGACGACTCGTCGACAGCCCTCCTTTCGCGGCCGTGCGCTTCCGCAAGCGCGCGTGCGATGGCGCGGTAGTAGCTCGCGTCGTCCGCCTTGCCCTGCTGCTCGAGCGACATTGACGCAAGCTCGATGGCATACAGGATGTTGCCTAGATAGAGCTGCGCCACCGATGCGACGGTCTCGCCGTCAGCCAACCGCGCGAATCTCCACGGTCTTGTCGTCGTCCCCAGACGGTCCGGAGTCGAGCACCTGCACGATGATCGCCGTGATGTTATCGAGACCGCCGCGCCCATTCGCCTCGGAGATCAACGCCTGCACCTTGCGAGCTGGCTCCGCGCGCGACCCAAGCAACTGGCCCAGACGGCGATCGTCTACCATGCCTGTCAAGCCATCGCTCGCGACGAGGAACAGGTCACCCGAGCGCACTTCACCCCGATAGACATCCGGCTCGACGTCCGGGCTCGCTCCCACACAGCGCGTAATCACGTTGCTGTAGGGATGATACCGCGCTTGCTCCGGCGTCAGGAATCCGGCGTCTACCTGTTCCTGCACGTAGGAATGATCCTTCGTGAGCTGCGACAAGGTGCCGTCGCGCATCAGGTACACGCGCGAGTCACCAACCTGCCCGATCAGGTATCGCGAGCCGGAGATGAGCAACACGGACGCAGTCGTGCCCATGCCCTGCTTGTCGACTTCCGTCAGCGTGCGATCGTGAATCGCGCGGTTTGCCTTGCGCAGGGTGGCGCCAACCAGCTTTGCCACTTCCTCGGTTGCCACGTCGACAACGGGATGCAGTTCACGCTGAATGATCTGCACCGCCATTTCGCTCGCGACTTCGCCGGCGGCGTGCCCACCCATGCCATCGGCCACAACGTAGATGCCTCGTTCGGGAGTGGCATCCACGGTGAAATTATCTTCGTTGCCGGACCGAATCATCCCGACGTCGGTCCGCGCGGCATGGAGGAGCTTCACGCGTTCCCCTTCAGCAGAAAGAACGCCACGCCGGCGACGACCACCACAAGGCCGACCACGATCCACACCCACGATGGTACGCCACCTCCGCTCTTGACCGGCTCAGGCGCGGGGGTAGGTAGAACGGGCGTTGGCGTCCGGACAGGGACCGGAGCGGCCGCAGGCTGGGGTCGGCCGATTGCCGCAATGGCTCGCGTGCCCTTGGCTTCCAGCTCCGCGCCGGTGGCAGTGACAGTGGGGGTAAAGCGAAACTTCATGCCGCCGAAGCGCACGTCAGGCGAGCCCTCAACTTTTCGCTCGCCGCTCACGCGCGACCCGCCAACGTATGTGCCATTCGTGGAATCCATGTCCACCACATACCACCCGTCCTCGCGTTTCTGCAACTTCGCGTGCGTCTCACTCACGCTCTCGTCCGACAGGCGCACGTCGTTATGGGCGCCTCGGCCCACGTGCCCCAGGGCCGATCGCAGCTCGTATTTGGTGCCCTTTCCCGGACCTTCGTTCATGGACTCCAGTATCGCCACAACAGGCCTCGGGTCTTTGGCAGCCGGTGCTGATACCGGCGTTTGGGGAGCAGGCGCTTCAGCCGGCGTCTGCGCCACGACAACTGGCGGCGCGACTGGGGCGGCTGAAGCGATGGGTGTATGAGGTATCGGCGCCGGCATCGGTGGCAACACTTCCATGTCCGAGACTTCGGACGCGGGCGTGCGAGTCGCCAGTGGCGTGGCAGGCGCCTGGACAGCAACAGACGACGCAACCTGCGGTCTGGGCACGATCGGCGTTAGACCGGCAGCCGGGGTTGGAGCAAGAATATCGGCGTAGAACCGGAACTCCTCGCTGCCAATGCGAAGCACGTCGGCGCGTGCGAGCTTGTGCGACCCTTGAACGCGCTCACCGTTGACGTACAGCCCATTGGCGCTCGTGTCGCGCACAATGTAGCCATCGCTGTTCGGAATGATCTCGGCGTGCCGCCGGGAAACCTCGTTCTGTGCAACCACGACGTCACACGATGCGTCGCGTCCAAACACGAGCCCTGAGTCTGCCACCGAGTATTCCTTGCCGTCGACGAGCGAAACCAGGCGGCCACCGTGCGCCGTCGTTCCCCTCGCCGCGCCCGCGCGCTTGGCGCCGGCCATCGCCGCGATGTCGTTTGCACTCACGAACTGCGTTGCGCCGCCCTTGGCATCATCACCGTATCGAAGCTCCAGCCCTGCCACCTCGATCTTGTCGCCGTGCATCAGCGGCGTCGGCTCGGCGCCAAGGAGCACGCCAGTCACCCGCACATGCGCGTCCTCTTCGGCGCGCCGGATCGTTGGCGACGCGCCGCCACTGATCACCGCTTCAATCGCAATTGCCGAGTAGCCGGGCACGGTAATGTCCGCACCGGCTCCTGCGCCGATTCGGGTGGCACCCGCATTGAGCGGAAACTGCTGATCGTCGAGCTGGAGGACGGGCATTGGGAGGCGATGCGCGGTCGGACTACGGCGCGTACGACACGAAGGGTCTCGCGCCCGCTTGCGCCCGGGACCCAGTAGGGGCGGAAACTACCCGGCGCCCGAAGGACTGGCAAGCGTGTCCGCGTACCATTACTCCGCTCTTGCCTCACCCGCCTGCAATCGATAAAGGCGATCGTACAAGCCACCCATGGCGCGCAACGCCGAGTGGGTGCCGCGCTCACGCACTTCGCCGTGATGGAGGACGAGGATCTCATCCGCCTGCACGATGGTGCTCAGGCGGTGCGCGATCGCGATGGTCGTGCGCCCGCGCATCAGTGCCGCGAGACCACGTTGTATCTCCGCCTCCGCTTGACTGTCCACGGCGCTGGTCGCCTCGTCGAGCACGAGCACGGCGGGATCCAGCGCGATGGCGCGCGCAAAGGAGAGCAGCTGACGTTCACCAACGCTCACGGACGCACCACGTTCGCCAAGGACCTGATCGAGCTGTGAAGGGAGTCTCGCGATAACGCGATCTGCGCCGACGCGCGATGCCGCCGCCATTACCGCGGCGTCATCGAGTGGCGCGTCGAGCCTGAGATTCGCTCGCACGTCCGCCGCGAAGAGGAAGATGTCCTGCTGCACGTAGCCGATAAGACGCCGCCACTCGTCGAACGGCAACAGGCGAATGTCCACGCCATTTGCGGTAATGCGCCCGCGTTGTGGCTCATAGAAG
>JBDTMO010000456.1:0-4979 GCA_039934235.1 bacterium
GAAGAAAAACAGCGTCAGGATGAATGGCGCGTAGCCTTCACCATGTGGACCGAGGTTCGGAATGGCGACCTCGTTCCGGATGTAAAGCACCATCGCCTCGATGCCCGACGCAAAACCCTTTGGTCGGCCAATCGCATGCGTGTGGCGCACGTGTGCGCGCGCGGCGGTGATCAGCACAACGCAGCAGAGGAACGCCGCGAACAGCAGGAAGACGACGTGCTTCGTCGGCGACAGGTCCAGCTTCAACGGGCCAATCTGAATTGGCGCGAAGCGCGGAAGCTCGACTTCGCGCGTCTCCCAGAAGCGAAGGCCATTCGGCACTTCGAGGCAATGCGCGTCGGTAATGTGCGGGGAGATGTAGTCGCCCGGAGCGTATTCTTCGCAACCGCCGTGGTGCTCGGAGGCCGTTGCCTCCACAGCATGCGGAGCTTCGGCGCTCGACGCGGGCGTTTGCGCGCCGAGCGTTGCGCCGGCGACCATCAAGGCGAGAAGTAGGGAACCGTTCTTCATACGTTGAGCAGCGGCGGTTCGATCAGTTCAGTCAGAAAGAAATATGTCGCAAGGCTCAGCAGCGCCGGATTCGACGGCAGGCCAAGCGCTCGACTCGCGAAACCAAAGACAATCAGGGCAACGAAGCAGATGACCGCGCCCACTCCCCATCCAGCGATTCCATGCCCCCCGTCGACGAGGGTTCGTGCAATCGCAAACGCCACCAGCTGTACGACAAACGCGACCACCGCACTGATCCAGACTGCGGAGCGCTCCGGCCCTGTGCTGTAGATGGCGGTGAACACTCCGCCCACCAGGCCGATACCCACGATGCACGACAACCCGTACAGCAGTACTGCCCTGCTCATACTCTTTTCAACCGCTGCCGGGCTCATGACTGGCCCTCGCGTCGCGCCTTGATGGCCGCATCTTCACGTGCCTGTGCCGCCATGAGCTTCCGATACATGCTGTAGAAGCTCAGTCCCGCTCCGAGGAAAACTCCAATGATGAGGAGCCAGGGCGCCGAGCCTAGCTTGGTATCGAGCCACTGACCCGCGTAGACGCCGCCGAGGATCGAAATGGCGAACTGCAGGCCAATCCCCGCGAATTCAGCCCCTGACGGTCCCCCTTCCGCAGCCTTGCGCTTGGCGGCTGCGCTCGGGCGTGGGTCGTTCGGCGTCCCTGTCATCCGAGGCGGAATCTAGCGCTTGTGAAATTTTTCGCAAGCGATTATGGCCCGGGGAATCAGTGCACCAGGGAGACGCATAACTCTTCTGGCGGCAACGACTTTCGCGATCTTGTAAGGGTTCCGCTGTCGTCTTCAGCGGAGCGAAGGACCTGCACCCGCTGTTGCCCAGTTCAGGTCACTTCCCGTTCATCGCCCAGAGAATCCCGTTCTCGATGATGCCGTACAGGATCGGATTCGCGTAATCCTCTTTTTTGTGACCCAGCGCAACGTAGAACTCCCGCCCGCCATCGAACCTGTGGTACCACGCCAATGGCAGCGGATTCGCAAAACTCTCCGCGTTGAGCGTCGTGGCCTCCATGTACAGCAGCTTCTTCCGGTCGATCACCAGGACAGGATGAATATCCGGATTCACATGATCGATGAAGTACGGCTCGTCCTCCCACTGGAATTCGGCGGGAAGCCCCTTGGCAGCAGCAAAATCCGGGTCGGCAACCTTCACGACAAAAGGCTGTAACTTCGGATGCGCCACGAACTTACCGCCCACGACCGACCAGTAGTATGGCCAGTCCCGCTGGGAGCCGGTTGCCGAGTGGATGCCAACGAAACCGCCGCCGTGTTGGATGTAGTTCTTGAACGCACCCTTCTGGTCCTCTGTCGCGAACGCCTCGTTGTTGCTGTTCGAGAAAACCAGGGCTGAGTACTGTTTCAGGTTGGCGTCGGTAAAGGAGTTCGCGTCGTCCGAGACGTCCACCGCGAACCCCTTTTCCTCGCCCATCTTCTTTATGGCCGCCACGCTCGACGCAATGTTCTCGTGCACGTAGCCCTTGCCATCGGGCGTGTAGTTGCGGGTGTACACCAGAATCCGCTGTTGCGCCTCCGACACGGACGGGACGGCCGCGAGGACCAGCAGGACCACAAGTGCCTTTCCAGAGAACTTCGCGAATTCGGTCATGTGATCCGACGGCGTTGGATGGAATTGGAACAGGACGTGCGCCAAGAACCAGAATCTAGCATTCGCCGTTTTGGCGCAAGCCGACGGCCCGAAAACCGAAGACCCGCCGAAAGGCGTCAATAATGACGCAAGTGTAATCAGCACCACTACTTTCGCCGTGACGGTTCATGTTGACTATTCGTCAAGATGTTGATAAGTTGGCATCCTGTCGGATGTGTGAGCGGACGACCGTTCAGCTTATCGACACCGTGCCTCGATCGGTTTTGTCATGAATTCGCGCCTACTCATAAGTTTGCTCTGCGCCGGAGCCGTCGCACTTGCCTGCGGCTCACTCGCTCGTCACGAAGACACTGATGCGCGCGCGTCGCGTACCACACATGTCGCCAGCGCGGTGAACGTCGTGAACGTTCCGCGACACTCCAGCAGCAAGAAGCGTCACGACGACGTGCCGAGAGTGAATGGCAAATTCGACGTCAAGGTCGATCCGCACCGTTTACACTTCGCACTCAACCTCACGAACGACAGCAAGAGCAACGTCGAGCTGTCATTCCCGAATGGCCAGCAGTACGAGTTTACAGTGCTCGATTCTGTTGGACGCGAAGTCTATCGCTGGGGCGAAGGACGCATGTTCACACAGTCGGTGCAGAACAAGCAGATCGACGGTGAGCAGACAATGCGCATCGATGAAAGCGCAGCGATGACACTCCCGCACGGCAAGTACGTCGCCGTCGCAACCCTGCGCAGCTCCAACTTCCCGATGAAGCACAGCTCAGCGTTCGAGCTGCGCTAGCGCGCGACACCACACCACGCCAGACATCACGCGCCGCTTCGTCACTGAGCGGCGCGAGTCGTTTCTGCCACTCGCCTTGTGACGTGTCACGCGCGCGCGAGGTTGTGCGGGTTGTCCAGCAGTCGTCAGAGCGATTGTCGTCCTGAGCACAGCTCGGGACCTGCACTCGCTCGTAAGGCACTCAACGAACACACACTGACATGCCGAATAGTTACCGCGTCACACTTGGCGCCGCGTGCCTCTCCGTCGCCGCCGCGTGCGCAACGATCGACATTACACCGCCGCCGGCCAGCCAGGACCAGGCCGCGCGCGCCGTCGACCTCTTCGCCCATCTCGCAGATTCCGTATCACGCTCCGGCGGCGACGGCGAAATCGGTGGCGCATATGCCTCGCTCGCCGACGCCATTCGCCAGGGCGGACGGGTCTCGCCAATCGTCGTGACCGTTGATGGCGTGCCAACAACATTTCTTGCCACCGCGCAGCAGACAGAAATTCACATCGCCTGCATGGCCGATGCGATCTGTCCGTTGATGAACACGATCCCGACGCTGCGCTCACTCATCGCGTGGCAGGAGAACGACCCGAGCCGCATCATCCAACTCTCCTCGGCCGCCGACTCCAATCCCATCCGCGCGTACATCAACCCGACGTTCGCGCCGTTCCCCACGCCGTCCGCATCGCTCGTGTTCCTCGACGGCAAGAGCGGCTCCTACTTCGGCACGAGCGGAGCGCAGAAATTCGCGATGACGCCGAGCGCCATCGCGTGCACGATCGTCGGTACAAGCAAGCCGACGATTGCCAGCCTTTCGCCTCCGGCGCGCTGCACCCAGGCGGACTTCTCCGTCACCTTCGATGGGAAGGCGGAGCCGTCGGCGTTTCTCAGCAAGACACTCGCGACAGGCAGCCACACCTTCTCCATGTCGCCACAGTCCATACTCGGCGCGCGTTACGAAGTCGCCGGCACCGACACGCCGACGCCGCCAATCGGCGTCACACCCGTCGGCACACTGCCGGCGACACTCACGGCAACAGTGGACAGCCTCGTCACGCTCACGCTCACCGTGAGCAATTCTTCGAGGGGTCCCATTGCCGTGTCGTTCAGCAGCGGACAGCAATACGACTTTGCGATTTACGATGCGGCCACCGCTGTGCAGCTGTGGCGTTGGAGTGCGGCGAGATCGTTCGTGCAAACGTTCAGTACGCAAACCGTGCCCGCCAACGGAGCGCTGGTCTACACCGCGCAATGGAAACCGGCGAAGAAGGGCGACGTGATCGCGACAGGCTCGCTCGTGAGCACGACACATCGCGCCGACACGAAGATCCTCGTTCCTGTGCCGTAGCGGCACGGTGTCTGCCTATCCAGTCGGCATGGCATCCATCTGGAAAGGCTCGCTTGCATTCGGACTCGTGAATATTCCTGTCGAGCTGCGGTCAGCCGTTCGCAGCACGGAAAAGGTTTCCTTCCGGCAGCTCGACAAGAAGCACCACAAGCCCATCAAGCTCGAGCGCGTATCGGCTGTCGACGGCAAGACAGTCGAATGGGAAGACATCGTGAAGGGCTACGAGATTTCCAAGAATAAATTCGTCATCGTCGACGATGCAGATTTCAAGTCGGCAGCGCCAGAGCTTACGCGCGTGCTCGAGATGACGGACTTCGTTCCTGCGGAATCCATCGACCCGCGCTACTTCGACACACCGTATTTTCTCGTGCCGCAAAAGGGCGGAGAAAAAGCGTACGTCCTTCTAAGGGACGCGCTTGCCGAAACAGGAAAGATCGGGATTGGGACATTTGCGTTGCGGCAGAAGCAGCACCTCGCCGCCGTTAAGGCCATTGGCGACGCACTGGTCCTCGAGCTCATGCGCTTCGAAGACGAACTCGTCGATCCCGATGAATTGAATTTCCCCACCGCAACGCAAACGAAAGTGCGCCCGCAGGAGAAGGAAATGGCGCAGCAGCTCATCGCGAACCTGGCCGAGGAGTTCGATCCGTCGCAGTACAAGGACATCTATCAGGACAAGCTGAAGGCGATCGCCAAGGCCAAGGCGAAGGGCAAGATCAT
>JBDTMO010000457.1:0-4972 GCA_039934235.1 bacterium
CTCCTGGAATTTCCCGAGCGCAAGAAGCGTGGGCGCGTCCGTGATGACATGCAGTGTAAGACCACGATGGACCGCGGCGGTCATCTGCGTAAGCTCCGCGGCGAGCGACGCGTCGAGCTTCACGCGCTCATCGAACTCGGCGCGCACCATCTTGCGGCGCAGCATCGCGTGCACCCAACTCGCATCACGAGCGGGCGCGACTGCGCCTGGCTCGAATGCGAGGACGGCAATCGGAACAACTCCATCGTCGCCGTCGCGCGCGGGGCGGATCATCGCCTCGGCGTCGGCATCCACAGTTAACGTCGCGCGCATGCCGTACACCTCGGCGGCGATGCTCGCGTTCGCGATCGCCGCGCCGAGGCTCACCGTCGCCTGCCGGCCCGCGGCGTCCGACTGCGGCAAAATCGCGCGGCGGTCGAGCGCAAAGTGCAGCGACGACGCGCCAGGATCGACGCGCATGCGTTGCGGCACGGTGTTATGTGTCGTTGGCGCTACGAGCGCGAGCGACGCGAGATACTCGAGCTGTGCGGTACGACCGAGCACGGCGAAGTCCGCCGGCGACAACACGCGCAGGCGCCAGGCGTCGAACGCCGGCCCCGGAGGAACATCACCGCGTGCGTTCGTGTCCACCGATCAGCCGCGCGCCGTACGATTCAGCAAGTCGTACACGATGCGTCCCGTGCTGGGCACCGCGTGGCCGAGTATGCGGAGTGCGATCTCCTTACCGCCGATGGCGCCCGACGCCATTGCCGTCGCGCCCGACTGCGGCAGGCTACCTGTGGGCTGCTCACCTTCGCCGGCAATCCACGCGCCGAACTGGTCTCCAGCGTAATCGTCTCCACACAGCGCCGCGACGAACTCGAAAACCTTCGCGCGGTCGCCGGTCTTGGCCCCGGCGAGGGCCGCAAGCAGCGTCGCGTCGTCGGCGCCGTATCCGATTGGCGCGTCGCGACGCTCGCTGAACGGATTCCACCAGAGGTGCGCTTGATGCCCGAAGTCGCTCAACATCACGACGTCCACCCCATGCTCGCGCGCGACTTGCCGCACGAGGATTTTCAGGTCGAGGTTGTCCATCTCCTCGACAAGGATGTCGATGGGCGGCTCGCCGTCGCCGCCACTGAAAAAGCGCGCGAGGTTCTCGCGGTTCACACCTTCTCCGTAAACGTCAACGTCGAGATACGGATCGACGAGTTGCTGCTCGTACGCGATATACTCGGCCTTCGATACACGCGGTATGTCGTAGGGATTCGCCGGATCGAACCGGGCCGAGCGCGGTTGCACGGCGTGGCGGAGCGACATCCGCTCACCGCGGTTGAAGTTGGTGAGCTCCACCCAGTCTGGATCGGCGACCTTCACACGACGCGGCCGCGCTTCGCGTAAAAAGCCTTCGAGCAGATTACCGCCGACGCTTACGCCGACGAAGCCCACGACCGCGCCCTCGAGCTTCGCGCGAATCTGTGCCCACGTCAGCCGGCCCTCGGGATCGGTGAGCAGCTTGGAGTTGCTCGTCACGAGTGCGAGGCGGTGCCATCGCTCCGGCGCCACAAGATAGAGATCACCGTGCGCGTGGTCGACGACGTAGGTGCCGTAGTCGGGCTCGAGCTTGCCATTGGCCTGCGCCTCGCTCACGAGCGCTTCGTATGCCTCGACCTCTTCGTCGTAGAGCTCGCGGAGCGTCTTACCACCTTCCGCGCGCGGAGAGTTGGCAAGTGACGACAGCGCCTTGTTCAGGTCATCGAGCGTCGCGCGCACGGCGGGATACTGCCGCTTCGGGCCGAAGCGCAGCGTCGACGTTCCCGTGGCGTGCAACACCGCGTCGCACGCCACGACCGCTGTCGTATCCGCCTCGTACGTCACCCAGCCGTTCTGGTGCGCCAACGACGCATCCAGGCGAATGGGTCGCAGCGAATGGGCGCGCCGGTCCATGCCGCCGGCAGCAAGCGTCATGAAAGCCTCACGGCGAGCCCGCTATACAGTGGCTTGAGCGACGCGACCGACTTCTTGTGCCAGGGCACATCGGCCTTGCCGAGAAACGTGAGCAATGTTCCCGCGTGTCGCGCCGCGAGGACGAGATCGGCGAGCGCGCGGAGCCCGGAGCTATTCATGAGCACCACGTCGGTGAGATCCACCGTATAGCCACCGGTCGAGGCGCCGAGGCCTGCGGTCACGGGCGCAAACGCGGTGTCGTATTGTTCCGGCGTGGCCAGCCGGAATATGCCGCGCAGCACGGCGGTCGCAGGCTGGCTGTCGAGATCGATCTGGTAATCAGGCGTCATCGCTGCTCCACTTCGTCGGCCGCGATAGACGCGCGGACCGTCACGCTGATGGTTGTACTCCCGGAAGCTGCGCCGACGGGCGAGGCGATTCGAGCGCCGAGCCGCGCGCCGTAGTCTTTCGCGAGGACGATGAGGCCCAGTCCACCGCGCTCCTTCGATTCGAGGCGCTCTGCGAACAACTGCGTCGCCTCGCCACGCGAGAGGGCCTCGAGCACCGTGGACAACGTAGCGGCGTGTCTCGCGTTCGTAATGTTCTCGACCTCGATCTCCAACGCCTCGCCTCGCAGCCACCCACTGATGTGCACGAGCGAACGCTTGTCGATCGTGAACTTTGCCGCGTTCTCGAGCAACTCGTTTGCCACCGTCGAGATGACACTGCGCGCCACCTCGCGTCGTGCAAACGCGTACGCGAAGTAATCGGCAAGGTAGTCTGCGGTCATGCCGCATCGATGCCATTGCACGACAAAATCCATCGCCGGAATTGCGATGGTCGCCGACGTGAGGGTGTCGGCAGGTGCGTCGACGTCCTCCAACAGGCCGACAATCTGACTCGTCATGACGCGGCCTCCATTTGCATGAGGTCCGCGATCTCATACTCACCTGGGAGCTCGAGCTCGTACCACCGGCGCGGAATATCGATCTCCGGCACCATGAGGTAACTGTCCATTGGATCCTCCGGCGAACGATAGAGCTCGTGCACCTTGTACATGGGAAACGGCTTGATCAGACGGCTGGACAGGCCGGTCGGCCCGTAGACATGCCCGACGATCGAGCGCTTCGAGCAAAAGGTGATGAGATGCGGAGCGTCGGCGTCGGTCTGGCAGAAGGCGCGAGCGTGACCGCACCCCAACGTGAAGCGCGCCAGGTTCTGCCCTCTAAACTCCGGTTGAACGACGAGCTTCGTGATCTCGCGCAGCCGCGAGACGTCGTACTGCTCCTGCGTAATAGCCGTGCCGAGCGCACCCTGGAACTCCGTGCGCTCCACCTTCCCGAACCGCTCGACATACGTGTTGCGCAGATACAGGCCGATGGTTGCGGCGAGCGTTCCCTCGTACAACACCATGAGATAGCGGTGTGGCCACGGTTCGATCTTCGCCTCGAGATCGTGATGGTCCTCCGAGAACACCACCTCATACTGCCGGTTGTACACCTCGGCGATTGCGTATTGGCAACGCGCCACCTCTTCCCGCGTGCGCGCCATGCGGACGGCCACCCTCATGCCGGCTGCTCGTCGAAGGCTCGCAGCGCGAGGAATGATACGTCGTCGTCGTAGGCGTTTCCGGTAAACCGGTCCAGTTCGTCGAGCAGCTCCTGTTTCAACTGCGGGAGCGGGCTACGTGCATGCCGCTTGAGCAGCGCCACGAGAGGCTCCGTGCCGAACAATCCACTGTGCGGGTCGCCGCGTCGCGCCGCTTCGGTTACGCCGTCCGTGTACATGAGCAGAATGTCGCCCGGGCCGAGTTGCAGCGCGTCCTCGGTGAAATCCGCCTGGGCGAGGTCGGGCGCGTACCCAAGCCCAACGGGGAAATGATTGATGTCGCACGTCTCGACTGCGCCGGAGGCGGAGCGATAGATGAGCAGACTGTCATGGCTCCCGCTCACCGCAAAACGATTGCCCTTGGTCCGGAGCAGTGACACCGCCGTGAGATGCCTGCGCTCCTGGAGGCGCTCGAGGTTCGCCGCGAGCACTTGATTGGCGAGGAAGTTCAGTTCGCGCGGCGAGATCTCCGGGCGTTGGCGGAGCAGGGAGCTCATGGTGCTCTGCGCCATCAGCATCACCAGTCCCGCGCCGAGTCCGTGTCCGGTGACGTCGCCGAGCAGGAACCAGCAGCGCTCACCGTCGCGATACACGTCGAGATAGTCGCCGCCGACCGACTCCGCCGGCCGCACGTGCGACGTCATCTCCAACCCCGGAAGCGGCGCATCTGTCGGAATGATTCGCGATTGAATGCGCCGAGCGACGTCGAGTTCCGTGGAGAGCCGCGCGCGTTGTTCCGTGACCTGCTCCAAGGCCACTGCCGGCGCTGCAACCGACAGCGCGAACACCACGAGCGTGGCGATGGTAAACCCGAGCGTCGCCATCGTCGGTTTGTCGCGCAGGAACGCGAAGTCGATGTTGTGCAGCGAGAACAGGACGCATCCACCGAGCAGCACGATCGCGGACGTGGACAGGCGCCGGTGTGAACGGAGTGATCGTGCGGCGGTGACGAGCGATGGCAACGCGATTGCGAGGACCGTCGGTAACGTCACCGCGGTGAAGCCCGCGCCCGCGAGCGCCAGCGCAACCGTAAGCGCGTAAGCGACAGCGAGCACGATGAGATATGGCCTGAGCGGGACAACAACGCCTGTTGTCGAGCCGAGGATGCGCGCGAACATCAGGTTGACCGCGAACCCGGGCAGGAAGCCCGTAATGATCAAGAGCGTGCCGGCGCTGAGCGCGCCACCGGTGACGAACGCCACGACCATCCACGCCCACGCAACGAGCAGCGAGCGAAAGAGCGGATTGCGGTCGCGGATCCAGAGCGCGGCCGACAACAGGACGTTGATGACGACGACGCCCGCATACAGAAAGAGCAGGTTTTGCAGGACCGCGTCCGCTGGCATTCGGGCGTTGCCCTCCAGGCCGGGGAAGTAAGGGACTGGGCCGCCAGCTCGAATCCTCACTGGCGCGGCGGAAACATGCGCGTCGCCGCGCG
>JBDTMO010000458.1:0-4924 GCA_039934235.1 bacterium
GGCGTGCGACCCCACGTCTGTTGGCCGACGTACACCACCGCCAACCCCCATCCCATGCTGGTGAGCAACTCTCGCTGGCCTACCCACGATGCGTCCTTGTGGCAGGGCGACGGCAGATAATAGCCGACCCAGCTGTAGGGTGCGCCCGGCGCCTCCTTCCAGGCGCGCATGGTTCTTTCGCCAGGGAAGGTGTGAGTGTCGAATCCAAGGTTCTTGCCTGATTTGGCTTCATCGGCAAGCGGCGCGTCCTGACCGGTGACAGCGGCGGCGACCTGCGCGACGGTCGCTGCGGCCTGCACCAGCCCGTCGCGCGCGGTCGTGCCGTCTGTCGACGTTTCGCCGCAACCGACCACCAGCGCGACCAGTCCGAGGAAGATCGAGGCCCCCTGAAGAATCGTTCGAGGATCGGTGCGGCGCATACTCGGCCGGAGATGCAACAGTCGTACAATCGCGCCATGTGTTTATCGTACTCACCGGCAAAATTTTCCCTTTTCGCTCGCGAAACGCTCAGTCCGTACTGTCAGTCGAGCCTGATCGTCACTGTTCTGGGCCGCATGCATTGACTCCGTCGCGTCGCCGATGGCTGGTTGGGCAGCGCCTCCCTACCTTGAACGAGCAGTCACCCTGATGTCCACTCCCTCAACCATTCCCGGCGACCGGGCCATCCTTGTTGCTGAAGACAGCAGCGACCAACGCGCGCTGTACGTCGAGATTCTCGCGGGCGCCGGTTATCGCGTGCTCGAAGCAAGCGATGGTGAAATGGCAGTCACAATCGTCCGGAATGAGCGGCCGGGCCTCGTGCTCATGGACGTAACGATGCCTGGAATCAGTGGCTGGAATGCCGTGCGCTCGCTCAAGGAAGATCCTGATACGAGGTTCATTCCCATCATCGTCATCACAGGGCTTGTGGGGACATCAGACCGCGACGCATCCCTCGCGTCCGGTGCGGACGAGCATCTCGCCAAGCCTGTCCCGCCGCTGCAGTTGCTGGCAGAAGTCCGGAAGTTCCTGCCCCGGTGATTACCGGACATTTCGGCATTGCTGGCATCGTGCGCAGCCTCCCGCGCACGAAGATGAACTCAGGCCTCTTCATCGCCTTCGCACTCGCCTCGCTCACCCCAGACATCCTGGACGGGCTGTATTTCGCGCTGGGGATCTGTAGTCCGTTCGGACTGTATTCGCACACCCTGCACGCCATCGTGCTCGAGGCGGCCGTCGTTGCGGGCGCGGCGCTTCTCGTCACGGGATCTCGTGTCACGGCACTCAGCTTTGCCGTGATTATTTTCCTGCATATCCCGGCAGACCTCATTACAGGCCACAAGCTCCTGCTGCCGGGCGGGGAAATGGTCGGGCTGTTCTGGTACGAAAAGCCGCTGTACGACTTCCTGCTCGAAGTGCCTACCGTAATCCTGGGATGGTGGGCTTTGCGTCGCAGCGGCCTCGCACCGCGTTGGGCGACATCGATCTGGGCCCTCATCCTGGTGCTCGTCGTCCAGACAACGTTCGACGTTATCTCAACCGGCCCTTCCAGGGGAGCAAAACCGAGCGCGTGTTATTCCAACGCGAGCGGTGGCGCGGTGGCTCGACGTCTGGCCGGACTGCCTTGAAAGCGCCATGTTTGCCGACGCTTTCCCCCTGCGAATCACCCCGCATTCGGCCCTGCTGCACCCGGGCGGGACATTGCGGACCAAATGGGTGTACGAGTACGGGCGACTCAGCGCTCGAGGGTACGCAACTAAATCCGAGCGCAATTTTGCCGATGCTTGATCAATGATGCCTATGACTCCCGACGACGATCCACTCGCGGCGTTCGAGCTTCCCCCTGACTTGATGACGTCGACCTTCGAGCACGCGATCAGCGACGACGCGGGCACGACTCACGAGCGGGGCCATGCGGTGGCCGCGGCGCTGCAGCGCCGCCTCAAGGGCAGCACGGTGGAATACGCATTTCCCGGAATCGTCACGGCGCACATGAAGTCGGGCGCTGTCGCGCGGTGCGGCGGACCGGCTATCGGCTGGCTCATCGATGTCGAGCGGAGGCCAGGCGCCGACCCGGTGACGGTGGAGGTCAGCGGGGCAGATGACGAAGTAGATCCGGTCCGCGTCGCTGAGCTTCTCGCCAAGGCGCTGCGAAAATACTGAGCGGCGCTAGGACCTGGCCGTTACCCGCCGTTCGTTGTCGTCTCGCTGGCCGAGGAATTCCCCAATGGCCGCCAGCGATTCGATGTGATCGCAGAAGATCTTGAACGTCGCCAACAGCGGGACCGCCAAAAACGCCCCGGGTACGCCCCATATCCAGAAAAAGAACGCAAGCCCGATGAAGATCGCGACGGGATTGAGCGTCAACCGGTGCCCCAGCACGAGCGGCGTGGCAAAGTTTGCCTGCAACAGGTTGATGGCGAGAAAACTTCCTGGAATGGCGAGCGCGTGCCCCATGTCGGGAAACGTGCTCAGGCCAGCCAGTGTGAACACGACCACGGCCGTGAGCGCACCCAGATAGGGCACGAACTCCAGACACGTAACAAGAGCTCCCCACAGCAGAACGCTCGGCATGCCGAGCAACCAGAACACGGCCGCGACGACTGCTCCCTCCACGACGTTCACCAGCAGCGTCGTGGTCAGGTATGCCGAGACGGCGGATTCGGTCGCCCGAGCGATTTCGACCGCTTTCACCTTGTCGCTGAAGTGCGGCAGGACCTTGATCAATTTTTGGAGAAAGAGGTCGCCGCCGGCCAGGAGGAAATACAACAGGATGAACACCTCGACGAGCCCAGCGATGAGCCGCTGCGTCGTCCCGAAAAGCCGAGCTGAGAGACTGGGTCCAGCTGTCTGGACCATCACGTTTTTCGTCTTGTCGGCTCCACCGACTGCGTCCGCCGCCTGCTCCACGTTCTTGGAAACCTGCTGCATGGGGCGGATGATCTTGCGAAGCTTCAGTTGCGCGCGTGTAAAGCTCTGAGGCGCAATGGCGGCCCAGCCTTGCGCCGGCCCCGCGAGCTCGTAAACCGCACCACCGATCGACGCGAGGAGAAGCAGCACGACGATGGCCGCGCCCAATGGGGGCCGGATGCGAAAACGTCCCAAGAACCGCAGCACCGGGCTGAGCAGAAAGTTCAACAGCAGCGCGAAGACGATCGGGATGAGGAAAAGCCGCGCGAAATAGAGCGTGTACAACATCGCGAGCACCGTCAGGAGCGTCGCTTCGATTGAACGACTGCGCGGCCGTTCGATGGCCTCGCGCGTCAGCTCGATGTTCGGCGTCATCGCGTCCGGCGCCGCCGGGGTCGGCGGCGCGTTGAGATCGACGTCGGGCGTGGTCGCGGATTTGGGTTTTGGGCTCGTCACACTGCTCTCCATTGCACGTTGCTTGCCCAGTCCGCTCGTCCACCATTTCAGCCGGTCATCCAAATCCGCACATTTGCATGCGGAATTCGCCGACTGTGTACGACGACCCTCCTCGATAGGCTTCGCACCAGAGCCCCAACGAGGAATTCCATGTCCCGCATCGTTACCACTGACTTCGCCGTCGCCAAGGCGCCCACCGCGCTGCGGGAGACGACGCTCGCCATCACGCTGTTTGCCCTCCGCGCCTACCTCGCGTTCGTCTGGCTGCGGTTCGGCATCATGAAGCTGCAGGGCGGATGGCTGACGACGAACCCATTGCGGCCGCTGCTCACCCTCATCGCGGCCGGGCAACTTCCGACGAGCGCATCAGGCTATTCGTTCGTCGCGCGAGCGCTGGTCGCAACGCACGCGGACGTGGCGCTGAGCATCATCATCCCCTGCACCGAAATCGCCGTTGGTCTCGCGCTCCTTGCAGGTTTCCGGGTTCGCACAGCGGCGGCCATTGCCTGCGCGCTCAACGCCAACCTGCTGCTCGCCGGTATCGCCAGCGTCTCGCTCGACGGACGGATGATCGTGCTCCAGATCATTCTCATCTCGCTGGCGACGCTCGCGCCACATCACGCACGGCGCATATTTCCCGCATGGAAAAAATAGTACTCGCCGACAAGCTCGCGTTGTTCACGGAGCATTGGAAGCCAAAGATCATCGGTGAATTGAACGGACAGCACGTCAAGCTCTCGAAATTCCAGGGCGCGTTCGACTGGCACCACCACGAGGCGGAGGACGAATTATTCCTCGTCGTGCGTGGCGCCTTTCGCATGGAGTTTCGCGATCGCAACGTCGAGCTATCCGAGGGCGACATGCTGATTGTCCCGCGCGGCGTAGAGCATCGGCCCGTGGCCGAGCAGGAATGCGCCGTGTTGCTGTTTGAACCGGCAGGCACACTGAATACAGGTAGCGCGCGAACGGAAAAGACGGTGGACGTGCTCGAGCGGCTCTAACGGGCACGAGTTTCTCCAGGGCACCAGCATGACCACGAGGCACGACTTCCGGACGGTGCGTAAATGACGCTTCGGCTCTACCTGCTGCGCCACGGACAAACGGCGATGAGCCGCGCAAATGTCTTCTGCGGCCGCGGGCTCGATCCCGCACTCACCGACGAAGGCATCGCGATGGCGGAGGCATTCGCCGGAGCGTATCGCACCTGTCAGTGGACGGCGATCTACTCCAGCCCACTCAGTCGCGCCATCGCCACGGCGACTCCGCTCTCCCACGCCGTAAGCCTGCCGATAGAACGTCGCGAAGAGCTGGCGGAAATCGACTACGGGGAGTGGGACGGGTTAACGGCGGAAGTAGTCGCGCGCGACTGGCACGATGAGCACGAACGATGGAGCGCCGACCCGGCATGGAACCCGCCGACAGGTGGCGAGACAGCCATCGCGCTCGCGCAACGCATGACGAACGTGATCGAGGAAATCACAGGGGCGCACATGGACGGCAACGTCCTCGTCGTATCCCACAAAGCATCCATTCGCGTGTTGCTCTGCGCCCTGCTCGGCGTCGATGTCGGGCGCTTTCG
>JBDTMO010000459.1:0-4920 GCA_039934235.1 bacterium
CCCGACGTCCAGTTCGACCTGGGGCAGGGCCTGTCCTCGTGGGTCGCGCGTGAGGACCCAGAAGTTCAACAGCTGGTCGGGCTCAGCGCCAAGAACGAAATCGGGCCTCGCGGCCTGCGCGGCGTGCGCAATCAGGTAGTAGCGCTCGAGGGCATCTCGGCCGATCCCGATGATGACGGTGCCCATCATCTCATCCATGAGCGACGTGCCGTTGTCGACCAGCGCAAACCCATACGACACGATCGCACGGAGCGCCGTCTCGGCGGAATCACGCTGGCCGATGGCCATGTAGTACGCGGCTCGCGACACAGACGCGTACGCCATTTCCTTCTTGTAGCTGGGAATCGGCATGCGGTCCACGGTGGCATCAGCGGCGAAAGGGATCCTGAACCTGCCGCCGATGAAATCCACCGCGGGCGCACGTGCGACGAGGTCGAACTCTCGCCACGCGGGCGAAGCAGCGAGCGATCGGAGGTAGTCCATCTCCTTTGGCGTAAAGCCCTTCGCCACTGCCTCGAGAATCGTTTGCGACGACGGCCCGTTGAACAGCGAGATGGGGCGTACACCGGCAAACATGTCGTCGGCGAGCGTTCCCGTTCGCCAACTCATTGCGGGTTCGTTCGGCGCGGTAAGAAGGGGAAACCCCGGCGACGCGATGACTGGATTCAACGCGCTGAAGGCGAGCCCGGCTTGCAGTGGCGTAATGGAGGGGTCTTTCGGAATCAGCAGGGGCCGCAGCAGCTCGACGCGCGCCACACGCTCGTTCGTGTTCAAACCCCACGTCCTCCAGCTCCAGACTCTCGCGCCATTCAACGCAACGATGCCGACGGGCACTGCGGTCATGACCAGGACGGCAATTGCGGCATTGCGCACGAGGCGAACAGCAGCGCTCAACCAACCGCGCCGCGCACGCGTTGGCGCCTCAGGTGCACTCGGCGCGTAATCGCCACGATGAGCCGGGACCTGCGCCGCCTCACCAATGCCGAACAGTCCCGCGGCATCGTTTCGTGATGCCGTCCGTGTGCGATCCATACGCTATACCGGTGTGTGTTCAGCGACGCGCGGAAAACGAAGATGCTCCTCGATGTCCTGCTGCGCGGCGATCATCCGCTCCACTTCCGCCGAGACTTCCGCGGCGAGACCGATGTGCGTCGTAAGTCCCTCCACAGTGGCCGAGCCGGCGTGCAGCCGTAAAAGGTTCAGCCGAATGGTCTCCAGCGCACCAACCGCTTCGCCAAGCTTGGCGTGCACGAGATCGCGCTCTGCGCGCAGGGACTCATAGTCGTCCGACGCCGCAGCCGGCCCCGCTCGGCCGAGCGCTTCGTGTAATTCGTCGTATCTGGAGCGAAGTGTCTGCGCGTCGCCCTGTAAACGATGCAGAAGAGCAGGTAAATCACCAATCGCGTGACGCGCGTCCTTGGGTAGGCTTTCGAACAGCTGCTCGGCGGCCATGCCGAGCGAAAGCTCCGTGGCGCGGTGCGTCATCGCGCCGCCGATGGGTTGGCCGCTTTGCATCTTGCGAGCGAGCGCAAAGCCGAAGGTGCCGAGTCGGCCCATCCACATCCTCGACCAGAATTCGGTATCGACATCGCGGCGCAATTGAAGGAGGGCGAGATACGCCACGCCCGTCACGATGGCAACACCCAGACACGTGGCCGTAACCGGAATGGCCGCCTCAGCGATGTCCATCGTGCGTCCGAATGCGAAATCAGCCACGATGACAGGAACGGCGATGGCCGTAAATGACGCAGCAACGCGTGACACCGCCGCAAGCGACCGTTCAATGAACGAGCGGATGAAGCCGTGGTCTCCCGCGCGCTCTTCGCGCGAGTTCTCGAGTTCGGCACGAAACGCGGGGGCGAGGTCGGCGTGCGTAAAACCGAGTCGACTGAGACGACGCGCCGCCAGGACAGCGAATCCAGCGGGTGCCAGAATGACACCGCTCGCGAATGTCGCAAACCCCGACGCCACGCCGACGGTGGCCGATACGACGATGGACGTCATCAAGAGCGTGGCGGAATACAGCAGTGTTCCGCTGCCGTCCATGCGCCCATTGCGCCGAACGAACGCGCGTAACGCGGCGGGCAATTCGCGACGTTGATCCATCGCGACGCCGAGCTGCTCGGCGAGCGCCTCCGCGCTTGCGGGCCGATTCGCTGGCTCCTTGGCGAGGCACCGATCAACCAACAACGCGAGTTTACGCGGGACCGCGATGCCGAGCGACGCCAAAGGTGGCGGCGCTTCGGTGACATGCTTCGCGAGAATCTCGGTCGCGGTGCGGCCCTCGAACGGAAGCCGACCAGAGAATGCGTAAAACGCCGTGGCACCGAGTGCGTAAATGTCGGAGCGCGCGTCGATGTCGCCGCCGAGCGCTTGTTCGGGGGACATGAACTCCGGCGTGCCGCTGACACCCTCGGCGCTCGTGACACCCGCCGCCGCAGCGATGCCAAAATCCGCGACGAGCACTCGGCCGGTGGACATCTCGAGCAGGATGTTGTCCGGCTTCACATCGCGATGTACGAGTCCTTGCGAGTGCGCATATGCGAGCGCCCACGCGGCTTCGCGCAACACACGCCCGCCTTCGGACGCCGACAGTGGACCGCGACTGCGCACGCGTTGCGCGAGTGTCTCTCCGTCGACGAATGACATCACGTAGAAGACGAAGCCATCCACTTCGTCGACGGCGTGAATGGGAATGATGTGCGGATGCGAGAGCTTGGCGGCAAGTCGTGCTTCGCGAAGGAAGCCATCGTGGAGCGCGGGAAGCGCAGCCTTTTCAGGCGGGAGCAGCTTGATGGCAACGAGGCGATCCAGATGTACCTCGCGCGCGAGGTAGACGACGCCCATGCCGCCCCGACCAAGCTCTCGATCGATCGAATATCGGCCTGCAAGTGCAAGCTGAAACGCGAGAAAGAGTGGATCAGGGCCGCGTGGGGTTGACGCCACCTAGTTGCCTTCGAATACAGGCGTGCTCTTGTCGACGAACGCCCGATACGCGCGCTCGAAATCCTGGCCGCGCATACACTCTGCCTGCCGCTCTGCCTCGAAGTCGATCGCGCTATCGACGTCCATTGCCCACTCGTCGTGCAGGCACCGCTTCGTGACGGCGTGTGCGGCGGACGGACCGTGCGCCAGCGTGGTGGCAATTGCCGTCGCGTCGCTCAGCACGGATTCAGGCGCCGAGAGCCGATTGTAGAATCCCCAGCGCTCCGCCTCTTCGCCGTTCATCGTTCGTCCGAGGTAGAGCAACTCGCTCGCGCGTCCCTGTCCGATGATGCGCGGCAGCATCGCACAGGCGCCCATGTCGGCTCCCGAAAGGCCGACGCGCACAAAGAGGAATGCGACCTTGCTGCGGGCTGTTCCAATTCGGAGATCGCTCGCCATCGCGAGGATTGCACCCGCGCCCACACACACGCCATCGATCGCGGCAATGATCGGCTGAGGGCACGCACGCATGGCCTTCACGAGGTCGCCGGTCATTTGCGTAAAGGCGAGCAGGCCGTCGTGATCCCCCGCGTTCTTCATGCGGACGAGCGGGCCGATGATGTCGTGCACGTCGCCGCCGCTGCAGAAGTTGTCGCCAGCACCGGTGAGGACCACCGCGTGAACGTCGCTCGCTCGCTTGAGTGCGACGAAGGTGTCCGTCAGTTCGCGATAGGACTCGAGCGTAAGCGGATTCTTGCGGTCGGGGCGATCGAGTGTAATCGTCGCCACGCGATCATCGACGCTCCACGCGAAGTGTTGCGGCGACAGCTCTGCCGCCAGGATGGAGGTCGTCATGCGACCTCGCCCCCCGCGACGGGTAATGCGATCCCCGTAATCGCCGCCGACTCCGGTGCACACAACCACACGACTGCCGCAGCGACCTCCGCCGGGGACGTCATCACGCCTCGTGGGATAATCCGAACGAGCATGGCCCGCGCTTCTTCGGGCGTCTTGCCGAGCGCCGAGACGACGTTGTCCACCGCGGCGTCGGTCAGGTCGGTGTCGGTGTAGCCAGGACATACCGCGTTCACGGTAACTCCGTGCTTTGCCGTCTCGAGGGCGAGCGCGCGCGTCAAGCCGATGACGCCGTGCTTCGCTGCGCAATACGCGGTCATGGTCTTGTATCCACGCAAGCCAGCTGTCGACGCAATGTTCACGATGCGGCCTTCACCCGCGGCGAGCATGCCCGGGAGCGCGCGCCGCGTGCAGAGATACGTGCCCGTCAGATTCACGCTGATCATTTGATCCCAGATGGAGCGGGTTGTTGCACCAAAGAGCGCGCTCTTTGCCGTGCCGGCGTTGTTGACCAGAATGTTGGCGGGGCCCAGGCCCGCGACCGCGCGCTGAAACGCGCGTTCGACACTGGCTTCGTCCGCGACACTGCACTCGAGCGTTTGCACCGTTCCGCCCAGATGCGAGACGACCGCAGCATGCGCGCGGAGATCACCGAGCGTTCGCGCCATGAGTGTGAGATTGGCGCCCCGCTCTGCCAGTGCCGTTGCGATGGCAGCACCAATACCGCGACTTCCGCCGGTAACGATGCAGTGCTTGCCCTGAAGAAAACGGTCAGACATCAGATAACAGTGAACGGTGAACGGTGAACAGTAAAATCTTTACGCTCCTCTTTCTCGCTTCTTCTCCATCTCGCGTTCTAGCTGCACGCGGCCGAGATGGTATTGCATCGGCCAGTGCACTCCGGTGTAGCCCAGCATCGCGGCCGCGTGCAGCGTCCAGTGCGGATCGCTCAGGTGTGGACGGCCGATCGCAACCAGGTCTGCGCGCCCCGACGCGATGATGCTGTTCACCTGATCGGCCTCTGTAACGTTGCCGACTGCGATTGTCGGCACACCAGCCTCGTTGCGAATGCGATCGCTGTATGGTGTCTGATACAGACGACCATAGACGGGCTGCGCATCGGTGGACGTCTGACCGGTG
>JBDTMO010000460.1:0-4906 GCA_039934235.1 bacterium
AACCGCTTCGCATCCGGGATGCTCCACTCATCGACGCCATCGATTGCGGGAAGCGCCATCGCCGCTCCGGTCACCGCGGCGACCTCACGCGCGATGCCCATATGCGACAGCAGATCGGGGCGGGTTGGCAATACGTCGACTACGAGGCGCGAATCGCCTACCGGCATCGCGCTCAGGAACGGCGTTCCCGGCGCCACGTCGAGGTCGAGCTCCATGATGCCGTCGTGTTCTTCACCCAACCCAAGCTCGCGCGCTGAACACAACATTCCATTTGACGTTTGCCCGCGAATCTTTCGCTTCTCGATCTTTAGACCGCCAGGCAACACGCTGCCGGTAGGCGCAAAGGGATACATCTTACCCGCGGCGACGTTGGGCGCGCCGCAGACGACATCGAGCAGCTCGCCGGTGCCCACGTCCACCTTCGTTATGTGAAGGTGGTCAGAGTCTGGATGCGGTGCTTCTTCCACAACGCGTGCGATAACGATTGGCGAGAGGTCGGCGCGCAACGCGATCATCTCCTCGACGGTCGCCGTGTGCGCCGTGAGGAGGTCGCGCAACTCGGTCGCGCTCCTGGCCGAATCGGCGAACGCGTTCAGCCAATCAACGGAGACGTTCATTCCGCCACCTGCTCGAGGAATCGCACGTCAGAATCATAGAGAAGGCGAATGTCAGGAAGTCCGTACCGCAGCATGGCAATGCGACCTGGACCCATGCCAAAGGCCCACCCCGTGTACCGCTCGCTGTCCACGCCAGCGGCCTCCAGCACGGACGGATGCACCATGCCGGAGCCAAGGATCTCCATCCAACCCGTTCCCTTGCACGCGGAGCAACCAGATCCACCGCAGAGCCGGCACTCAACGTCCATTTCCGCTGACGGCTCGGTGAATGGAAAGAAGCTTGGACGGAACCGCGTGCGCGTCTTGCCGAAAAACTTCTGCGCAAACAGTGTCAAGGTCGCCTTGAGGTCGACGAAGGAGATGCCTTCATCCACGGCGAGCCCTTCGATCTGCGCGAAGGCCGGCGCGTGCGACGCGTCGAACGGATCGCGGCGAAAGACCGTACCCGGCGCAAGAATGCGAATGGGTGGCGCATGGCGTTGGAGCGTACGCACCTGCACCGGCGACGTGTGTGTGCGCAACAGCGCCCCTTCGCCCAGGTAGAAGGTGTCGTGCATGTCCATCGCCGGATGGTCGGCCGGAAAGTTGAGCGAACCGAAGTTGTACCACTCCGACTCGCTCTCCGGGCCAAGTGCCACCGTGAATCCCAGCTCGCGGAAGATCGCGACGATCTCGTCGGTGACGAGTGTGACGGGGTGCTTGCCGCCGCGCCAGCGTGTGCGCGCGGGCATCGTCAGATCAATTTGCGATCCCTTGGTCGCCGCACTCTGCAGGGTGAGCCGGCGTTCATCGTGCGCGGCCGTCAGGCGCGTCTTCGCATCGTTGAACGCGCGACCAGCGTCGCGCCGCGACTCTGGCGCGATCGCACCAAGTCCCTTTTGCAGCACGAGTAACTCGCCGCGTCTGTCGCCGAGGAATTGGATGCGAGCGGCTTCAAGCGCGTCGTCGTCACCGGCAGCGGCGAAAGCCGCGTCGCCGCGCGCGGCCAGGTCGGCCGCGTACGCGAGGTACTGCTCGAGCGAGGGAGTGTCACTCAGCATGAGTCGAGGCTTGGGTGCGGGTCCGTTTCTGCGCTGGGGCCCAAAAAAGACGACGGCGGCGTGACCGTTGGGTCGCGCCGCCGCCGAATACCTGCGAGAGAACTACTTACGCAGCGTTCAGGGCGGCGCGCGCCGCGTCGGCGATCGCACCAAAAGCCTGTGGGTCACGGACGGCGATGTCGGCCAGAATCTTCCGGTCGATTTCGATGCCCGCGAGCTTGAGGCCGTTCATGAACACACTGTAGCTCATGTCGTGCTGCCGCGCGCCCGCGTTGATGCGGACGATCCAGAGCTTACGGAAATCGCGCTTCTTGTTCTTGCGATCGCGGTACGCGTAGACCCAACCGCGTTCGACGGTCTCCTTGGCTGCCTTCCATAGCTTGGACCGAGCACCAAAGGCGCCCTTGGCGTGCTTGAGGATCTGCTTCTTCCGCTTGAGGCGCGGGACGTTCGATACGGCGCGTGGCATGGTCTGCTCCTATTAAGCGGCCTGAATGAGGCGCTTGATTCGCTTTTGTTCGCCGTTCGTGGCGATGAGGCCCGCGCGGCGCAGGTTGCGCTTCCGCTTGGAGGTTTTCTTCGTGAGAATGTGGCTCTTGAACGCCTTGTACCGCTTGACCTTCCCGGAACCAGTCACCTTGAAGCGCTTGGCAGCGCCTTTGTGCGTTTTCATCTTGGGCATGGCACGCTCTGCTTATTTGGGCGTGAGAATCATCGTCATGGACTTCCCTTCGAGCCGACCTGCGCTCTCGATCTTTCCGATGTCGGCGAGTGAACTGCTCACCCGGTCGAGCACTTGCTGCCCGAGTTCTGGGTGTGCTACCTGGCGACCACGAAACATCATGGTCACCTTGACCTTGTTCTTCTCCTCGAGGAAACGGCGCGCGTGCCGCGTCTTCGTTTCGAAGTCGTGATCATCGATTCCTGGACGGTACTTCACTTCCTTGAGCTCGATGACGTGCTGCTTCTTCTTCGCAACCCGCGCTTGCTTCGCCATTTCGAACTTGTATTTCCCGTAGTCCATGATGCGGACCACCGGGGGGCGAGCAGTTGCGGCGACTTCGACGAGATCCAACCCGGCTTCTTCCGCCATCCGGAGCGCCGTGTCCACCTCGAGAATTCCGAGTTGCGAACCATCGGCGCCGATCACGCGGACCGGGCTGATGCGGATCATGCGATTGACCCGCACACGCTTGGTGGTGTCCTGAATACCCGTAGCCTCAGAGAGAGAAGAACAAAAAAAACGGACCTTTCTGGAATGAAAGAGTCCGCAAAAAGCCCCGACGGCCGCCTTGGCGGGTCGCAAGCTGAATCAGGACTCCTGTAGCACACCTCGTACGCTGCACGAGGGCCAGAGGGTGGGTGACCGACACTTCCGGACACCACTTAGCTAGTTGTCAGGACGGAAGTTAGAGCGGATTGGGGGGAAGTCAAGCGGGCTTTTGTCACCGAACCATTTTAATCCGAATTCGGATTACACGTATTACAACAAGAAGACGACGGACGCGCTCATCACCATTCAACAATCCCCTCTTCACCGGCTGCGTCGACCGCAAGGCCTGACGCAGTACACCAAACCGACGAAGGCCCTGCACCTTTTGGGGTGCAGGGCCTTTGTCGTCGTCGCGCCGAACTCCTTCACGGGTCGCCTGCGATGACCTCGCACGCATACCCCTTCCCGTCCGCGACGATACGGCCCCACGCATTCACCGAGTCGTGTTCGAACACCATCGTCCAGTTCTCCGCCGCCGCCTCGGCCCAGAGCCGTCGCTTGCTCTCGAGCGTCACGAGCGGCTCGACGTCGTAACCCATGATCCAGGGCAGCGGCACATGCGACGTTGTCGGCGCGAGGTCCGCGAGGTAGAACATCCGCTCCGCTCCGGAGGTGAGCAGGACACCCTGGTGGTGCGGCGTGTGGCCAGGCGTATGACGTAGCGCGATGCCCGGCAGTAGCTCCACGTCGCCATCCACGAACTCGACAGCACCCGCGTCGCGAACCGGATCGAAGTTGTGGGGAAAGTAGCTCGCTGACGTCCGCTCGTTCGTACGGTGTGCCCACTCCCATTCGCCTCGACGAATGATGTAGCGCGCATTCGGAAACGAGAGCGCAATGGCGCCGTCATCCTGACGACGTGTGTTGCCTCCCGCGTGATCGAAGTGCAGATGACTGTTGATCACCATCGTCACATCGTCGGGCGTATACCCTGCCTCGGCAAGCGCGCTCTCGAGCTGCGTTGGACCAACGTCGCCGATCGGCGAGTTCTCAATGCCGTAGATGCTGTGGAACTTCTCTGACTCCTTGTTCCCAAGCCCGGTGTCGATCAACACGAGCGCATCCGGATGTTCGATCAGCAGACAGCGCATACCGAGTGGAATGCGGTTACGCTCGTCGGCGGGGATGCGGCGCTCCCATAACGTTTTCGGGACGACGCCAAACATCGCGCCGCCGTCGAGTTGTTGCAGTCCTGCTTGCAGCGCATGAACGCGCAACGATCCCACAGTGCGCGACTGGACGAGAGGGAGTAGCGGCATAATCCGGTGTGGACAGTAAAGGGGTGCAGATCCTTCGACTCGCTGCGCTCGCTCAGGATGACAAAGATGCGTCGACTCGCTGCGCTCGCCCAGCAAGGATGACAACTACGCCGTTGTGTCCGTGTCCACCGAATGGGGCATGGCGCGCGCGCGGCGGCCTCGCCGCTTCTTCTTCGAATTGCCGGTCGACAGAAAACGTTCAAGCTCCGACCATCGTTCGCATCCGTGCGATCGCGCGTCGTCGAGCAGACGAATCAGGCAATGCGCCGTCGCCAACGCGTCGCCTCCTGCGCGATGACGTCGACCCGGCGGAATGTCCACGCCGTAGTGCATGGCGAGCCAGTCAAGCGAGCGGCGTCGAAGCTGCGGCAACACGCGTTTAGACAGACGCACCGTGCAGAGCCGCCGCCCCGTCAGTTGTCGTCCCGACGCACGCGCCACCTCCGCGGTCAGGAACCGCCAGTCGAACCCCGCGTTGTGCGCTACGAACACGTGGCCGTCCAGCGCGCGCAACACGTCGGCGCAGACGTCACGAAATGGCGCTTTGTCACGCACCATCGCCCACGTGATGTTCGTGAGTCGCGACACGACGGGCGGAATGGCGCGCTCCGGATTGACCAATGTCTCCCACACGTGTTGCACGGCGCCGTCACGTACCAGAACGATCGCGATTTCCGTAATGCGATCGTTGCCACTGTATTGGCCGCCAGTTGCCTC
>JBDTMO010000461.1:0-4901 GCA_039934235.1 bacterium
TGCACGCGTCGCCCTGGTCGCTACCGAAGGCTTCACGGACGTACTTCATCTCGCGCGACAGGATCGCGCCTCGCTCTATGACCTCGCGCGACATCATCCGCCACCACTGATCGCGCGCGATCATGCAATCGGCGCACGCGAGCGTCTGGTGCCGGAGGGCGTACATGTCGAACTCACGGACGTCGCCATCGCGGATGTGGTGGGGCGCGTTCGCGCGCTAGCACCGGACGTCGTCGCCATAGCGCTCCTCCATGCCTACGCGGACGACTCGCACGAACGCCGGCTCGCCACCGCGCTCAGCGACGCCTTGCCAGAGCTGGAAGTCGTACTCTCCTCGCAGGTGTTCCCGGAAATTCGCGAGTATGAGCGCACAGCAACAACGGTCGCGGAAGCGTATCTGCGACCAGGTGTCTCGCACTATCTCGAGCGACTCACCGCGCGCGCCGCTGCGCTCTCCATTCCCGCGCCCGGTGTGATGACGTCCGGCGGTGGCATGCGAACTGTCACGCAGGCCGCGCGCGGTGCCGCAGCACTCGCGCTGTCGGGCCCGGCCGGCGGAATCGTCGGCGCGGCGGCCGTCTTGCGCGCCGCTGGATTCACGAACGCCCTCACGGTCGACATCGGCGGAACTAGCGCCGACGTCGGGCTCATCCTCGACGGCGAGCCACTCGTGGAGCCGGGCGGACGCGTCGCCGGAGTACCAATTGCGCTGCCGCGCGTCCTCGTCGAAACAGTGTCGGCGGGTGGCGGAAGCATTGGTTGGATCGACGACGGCGGCGCACTGCGCGTCGGGCCGCGAAGCGCCGGCGCGGTTCCCGGTCCTGCGGCCTTTGGCCGAGGAGGCACGCAACCAACCGTCACGGATGCACACGTCGTACTCGGCCACATTACCGCGAGGGCACTCAGCGGGGGAGTGAACCTGGATGGCGACGCAGCACATCGAGTCATCGGTGCGCTCGCCGAAAAGCTCGACGCCACACCGGCACGCGTCGCTCGCGCGATGATCGACACCGCCGACGCATCGGTCGCCCGTGCGTTGCGTCGCGTGAGTGTCGAGCGGGGGGTGAGTCCGCGCGACTGCATCCTGGTGCCATTCGGCGGAGGTGGACCTTTGCACGCGTGCGGGCTTGCCGACCAACTGGGGATGCGCACGATCTTCGTGCCTCCCCACGCGGGCGTGCTGAGCGCCGTCGGGCTTGCGATTACGCCGGAGCGTCGCGAGCGCATGGTGAGTGTGCTCACACGTGCTGATGCGCTCGATCATGACGCAGTGCGCGCCGCGCTTGATCGCTCGGCCGAAGGCGTCGCCGATGATGCGAGCTGGGATCGCGCGTGGACGGCGCGCATGCGCTACGTAGGGCAGGGACATGAGCTCGACGTCCCCGCGCTGCGCGATGACGACGGGGCGACGCTGGCCGCCCGGTTTGACGCACTGCACGCGCGACGCAATGGCTTCACGCTCGACGCGCCAGCCGAGGTGATCGGGATTCGTCACGTGGCCAGTGGCGCAGCACATCCGATCACGTTCGCTCGTCACGCGTCATCCACGTGGAATCCAACCACCGCCGTGGACGATGGTGGTGAGTTCGTGGCGCGAGTAAATGGGCCAGCCGTCGTCACACTGGCCGGAGCAACGTTGCTCATCGCGGACGGATGGAGCGGCGAACCGCATCCAACCGGCGGCTGGCTGCTGTCCCGCGCCGAGAAACCCGCATGAGAAGCGATCTATCTGTCATCCTGAGCGAGCGGAGCGAACGATTTGTCATCCTGAGCGAGCGGAGCGAACGATTTGTCATCCTGAGCGAGCGGAGCGAGTCGAAGGATCTGCACCTCATCGCGGACGCGCGCCCATGATCGACCTCCTCGAACTTTCCGTCCTCGCCCACGGCGTTGCGATGATCGCCGAAGAAATGGGCGCGGTGCTCGTACGCAGTGCACTCTCGCCAAATATTCGTGAGCGTCGCGATGCATCGTCTGCCGTGTTCGACGCGATGGACGCATGATCGCCCAAGCTGCGCACATTCCCGTGCATCTCGGCGCCATGCCCGAGTCGGTGGCCGCCGTGCGTGCACGGAAGCCAAACCCCGGCGACGTATTTCTCCTCAACGATCCCTATCACGGCGGATCGCATCTGCCCGACCTGACGCTCGTGGAAGCCGTAGAAATCGATGGAGCCATTGGCGCATACACTGCGGTTCGCGCGCACCATGCGGACGTTGGCGGAATGAGTCCGGGCAGCATGCCGCAAGGAGCCACGGAACTCGTGCAGGAAGGCCTCATCGTTCCCCCGATCCGTTTGGTGCGTGCCGGCGTGCTCGACGACGAACTTCTCTCGTTCGTCGTCGCCAACGTGCGCACGCCGGCTGAGAGGCGCGGCGATCTCGGTGCACAACTCGCCGCTTGCGCAACAGGTGCGGCTGGGTGGCGCGCGCTTGCAGAACGACTGGGCGCACGAAAGCTCGATGCTGCATGCGATGCGCTACTCGACTACGCCGCGCGTCGCGTACGTGCGCGTCTGGCGCCGTTGGAGGGGTGCAGTGGTCGCGCCGTCGATCGCCTGGAGGGTGACGGTGTCACCGATGCCGACATCGACGTCGTGGTCGCGCTGCGTGTCCTGAATGGCACACTGCATCTCGACTTCACGGGGAGCGCCCCGCAGGTGGCAGGCAACGTCAATTGCCCCGCGGCCGTCACGCGCGCCGCCGCCGTGTTCGCACTTCGCACCCTTCTCGACGACGACGTGCCCACCAACGATGGCATTGCGCGCGCGCTGTCCCTCACGCTTCCCGACCGGAGTGCGGTGAATGCCGCATGGCCCGCCGCCGTGGCGGCCGGCAATGTGGAGATGTCGCAGCGCATCGCGGATACGATTCTCGCTGCCTTTGGAAATGCCGGCGTCGACGTAGCTGCACAGGGACAGGGCACCATGAACAACGTGACCTTCGGCGCCGCTGGGTGGACTTTTTACGAAACCCTCGGCGGCGGACAAGGCGCGAGTGCGCGCGGCGCCGGCCCGTCGGGAGTACACGTTGGCATGAGCAACACCCTCAACACGCCGGTCGAATCGCTCGAGCGTTCCACTCCGTTGCGTGTGGACCGGTATGCGTTGCGCGACGATTCTGGTGGTACCGGCGCACACGCGGGCGGAAACGGCGTGATCCGCGCATATCGCGCGACGGCGCCATGCACGGTCACGTTGCTCACTGAGCGCCGCCGCCACGCTCCGCGCGGTGTCGCGGGGGGCAGCGACGCAAAACCAGGGCGCAACCTTCTCAATGGCGAGCCACTTCCCGCCAAGTGTCGGGTTGCGTTGAAGGCCGGTGATGTCGTGACGATCGAAACCCCGGGCGGCGGTGGCTATGGCCAAATCGTGCTGAGCGAATCCACATGAACCTGACGACGCGAGTCCTGATCGCTCTCGTCGCTGGACTGGCGGTCGGTGTTGCCATTTCGAGTTCGAGCAGCCCGGCACTGCACGCATTTCCGGCGTACCTCGAGCCACTGGGCACGATGTGGGTCAATGCCCTTCGCATGACCGTTGTCCCACTTGTCTTTACAGCAATCGTCATCGGCGTGAATTCGCTTCCTGATACGCGGAGCATTGGACGGATCGGTGTGCGAGCATTGGTACTCGCGCTCGTCATTCTTGCCAGTGCCGCGTCGTTCGCAGTGGTCGTTGGTCGCATCGCGATGTCGTTTCTGGCAATTGATGCGGCGGGCGCGGCCGCTCTAAGGGCCAGTGCGCTCGCGTCGAGCGGAGCGGCGGTTCAGAGTGCGCAGAAGATCGTCGGGCTCAGCCAGTGGCTCGTCGACCTCGTGCCAACGAACGCCATCAAGACGATGGCAGACGGCGCGATGTTGCCGCTGATCGTCTTTACGCTGTTGTTCGGCCTGGCGATGACTCGCATCGCGGCCGATGATCGGTCGGCGCTGATGCGCATCATGCATGGCGTTTACGAAGCATCGCTGACGCTCATGCATTGGGTGTTGCTCGCCGCGCCCGTTGGCGTATTCGCCCTCACGATTCCGCTTGCGCAGCGACTTGGCCTGGCCGCAGCTGGCGCCGTGCTGTACTACGTCGCCGTCGTTACCGCGCTGTGCATCGCGTTCATGGCGCTGATGTATGTGGCGGCGTGGCTCATTGGCCGGCAGAATCCGCGCACGTTCGCGCGCGCGTGTGCACCGGCGCAGGCGGTGGCCATCAGTGCTCGTTCGTCGCTCGTCACGCTGCCCGCGATGCTCGAGAGCGCAGACACCATCCTGCATCTTCCGTTGGCCGTTCGATCGTTCTTTCTGCCGCTCGCAGCGGCGACGTTCAAGGCTGGCAGCGCCATCATGATCCCGATCGGCGTGCTGTTCATGGCCAGGCTCTATGGCGTCGAGGTGAGCACGGCGCAACTCGTGACGATCGCCGTGATGACCGTGGTAACGACGTTCAGCGTGCCCGGCGTTCCGGGCGGCACGATCATCGTCATCGTTCCCGTACTCCTTGCGGTTGACCTTCCCGTCGCCGCCGTGGGCCTGCTCCTCGGGGTCGACACGATTCCCGACATGATTCGCACCGCCACGCACGTCACTACAGACATGGCTGCGGCGACCATCCTCGCCCGCTACGAGCCCGAGTCATCCTGAGCGAGTGCAGCGACCCGTTGTCATCCTGAGCGAGCGCAGCGACCCGTTGTCATCCTGAGCGAGTGCAGCGACCTGTTGTCATCCTGAGCGAGCGCAGCGACCCGTTGTCATCCTGAGCGAGCGCAGCGAGTCGAAGGATCTGCACTTAGCCCTCGCGCGCTACGCACGCGTAAGCGCATCGAACACCCGTGCGCTGACAAACGCATCCAACAAGCCCTTGTCCAGCATCCCATCCTTCGCTTCCGAGTGCAGGATGTCGATCGCACGCT
>JBDTMO010000462.1:0-4884 GCA_039934235.1 bacterium
CTGCGCGCGATGCCCGAGCCCCAGCGAATGCCGCCGTACGCACTCGTCATGTTCACCACCGGCGCGCCAGCCATGGCCGCGGCGAACATCTGCGTTTGCGTAATCATGTAGAGCGTCTGGTAGCCGCCCCATGATTGTCCCTGCAGGCCGAGGTGCTTCGTGTCCACATATCCGCGTGCGAGGAGCATCTGCACACCAGGGACGATGGACTTCATCGCGCTCGGTCCGGGATAGCCGACTTCGTAATGAATGTCCGGCTCGAACACGAGATAGCCGTTCGAAGCGTAATGCGTGGGGTTGATGACGTTGCGTCCGTTAGGCGGAACGTAGTTGTGCAGGCCGTTCGACAGCTGCTCGTAGAAGTACGAGATCATCGGATACTTCTTTGTTGGATCGAAGTTCTCCGGCTTGTACAGCATGCCCTTCTGCTCGAAGCCGTCGGTGCTGATCCATCTTACCAGTTCGACCGTACCCCAGTTGTAATCCTTCTGTTGGGGATTCGCGTCGGAAATCTTCGAGAGATTCGTGAGCGACGAGCCCGCATACAAATTCGGGAAGTCGACGTACGTGCCCTTCGTGATCAAGTACTCATCTGCGTTCTTGGCCTTCATCGGAACGCCCCACGCGACGTCGGCCATCACGACTGGCTCCGGTGCGCGATTGGCACCGAGCTGGTCACGATAGAAGCCGGCGGCCTTGGTCTCCTCGTTGAGTGCACGCAGGAACAGTGGCGCGTTTGCGTCGAACACGTTCGCGGTATCGTTTCCAGCGCCAAAGCCACCACCACCACCACCGCCACCACCACGACCTCCACGTCCGCCGCCCAACTGGAGCAGGCGCAGCACCGTGGTGTTCTTACGCCCAACAGAATCCGTCACGTTGACCGCAGGCTTCGCGGCGTTCGGGTCGAGCTCCCACAAGTCATAGCGATCGTAGAGCAGCACGGACTTGTCGCCCTTCGTCCATCCGGCCACACCCCAATTGCCAGGAATGGCGGGTGTGTCTGCCGTCTCCTGTGCGAAGCTCACGCCCTTTACCGGCGACGTGATGTCCGTCGTCTTTCCTGATGCAATGTTGTACGTGTACCAGTGTCCCTTATCAAAGAAGGCGACGTACTTGTCCTCTGGCGACAGCGTGGCGTTCCCGCTGATGTGCTCGCGCACGAGCTTGGCCGCGCCAGTCGTGCCGTCGATGATGTAGACGTCGGTCGCGCCATCGCCCCACATGCTTTCGATGTTGTACCGCTCACGCGATGTGCCGAGTACGACCTTGCCGTCGTCACCAACGTTGACAGTGGGCAGTGAGTCGACGGCCAAGGTCACCATCTTCTTCTGCGCGATGAAGTACAGGCTCTGATGTGAGCGGTTGCGATCGCGACCCGCGTTGAGACGCTGCGTAGGCTGCAGCTGCGCATCCTTATAGTGCCACAGGTCGAACACCGCCTTACCGCTGAGTGAATCGGATGGAACGGAGTCCGCGAGAATCGGCGCGACGCCAAAGCTGATCGCATTGCCCGTGCGCGTGAAGGCGACGTTGGCGTTATCCGACACGCGCACGCCGCGCGCCAATGCGGCCGGCGTTACCGCGGCAGTCGCGGCGCCCGCGCCCTTCAGCGACGCGTAGTACAGCGAGTATCCCGCCTTCGGCTTCCCGAATTCATCGCGATTCGTGAGAAATGCGGCCTGTGACGACGAGCGATCGAGCACGAGGCTCTTGTAGTCGCCCGTACCGGTGAGCAGCGCAGTCGTCGCACCGCTCGCGAGGTTGCGCAGATACGCGCCATCTCGGCCACCTGTTCGCGAGACGACCGTGTACGCAAGCACCTTGGCGCTGTCGTCGAAGAAGAACGCCTGCACGTCTGGAATACGTTCGTCTGCACCTGTTGTCAGGTTGCGCAGCACGAGCGCGTTTCCGTATTGGCGACGCGGACCGCGTGCCGACGAATCGCCGGGAGCTGCGCCACCAGCACCACGTCCGCCGCGACCCGCTGCCGAGTCCGGCGTTGCCGCGGAGTCTTCGGGGACGAAGGCGAGCCATGCGCCGCTGTTCGCCGGCAGGCGGAACGAGCGCACGCGCGGAACGGTGGTGACCTTGCCGTCGGCGACGCTCACGATGGCGAGATCAGCGCGATTTTGAAGCGCCGCGCCCGCGCGACGATTGCGCGCCGCCCGCTCGAACTCGGCCTGCACCGGATACGTCAGCACGACGGCGTACTTGCTGTCTGCCGTGAATTGACCAGGCGCAGAGGTCGCGCCTGTCGGATCGTCTTCGGGATTTCCCGTGGCGCGCGGACGTAAGCCGCCCGGCACGTTGTTCGGCCTGCCGAGGTACCCGCGAGGCACGTGATACTCGGCGGCGCCTTGCGTCGCGCGAATGATCATCTCGCCGTCGCCCACCTGGGGCGAAAGCGAATAGAGCGCCCATTTGCCGTCGTTCGAAATGGCGGCGCCCTGAATGGACTTCCATTTGTCCCAGTCGGCCTGGGTGAGGACTTTCTTCTGGGCGTGCGCCACGATCGGCGTGACCAGAAGTATGGCGGCGAACAGGCTTCGGGTGAATCGCATGGGGTCGTGGTCCGGTCGGCGGGTGAAGGTTGCCGGTAGAATTACGTGCAAGACGGTAGAGACGCTGACGCCATGTGCCGATACTCTCACGGATCGGCGCGACCCAACCCTTCCGCCGGTTCCCGCTGTCCAATTCGCAATTCTCGGGAACCTCCAGTCGTCTCGTGTAAGAGGAACGCCAGCGCGTTCCGTATTCACCACTTCTTCCTTCGCATCATGTCGCGGCATTCTCGCCGCGTTAGCTCGGACGCCAGCAGCACAATTCCGGATTGCCGGCTCCCATATCCCTCTCTATGAAGACAATCACGCTCGGCCTCACGCTGCTTCTTTCTGTTGTCCCTTTGACGCAAGTCGCACAAGCGCAGGCACCCGTTGCTGGCCGTCCGGCGGGCGGTATCGGTGAAATCCAGGGCCGCCTCGTTGATTCCGCGAGTGCGGCTGCCATTACCAGCGGTTCGATCACTGTGCGTCGTGCGGGCGATTCGGGCTTTGCCGGCGGGGCGCTGCCCAAGGCAGACGGTTCCTTTCGCGTCGACGGTTTGGTGCCGGGCACCTATACCATAAGAGTTCGTGCGCTTGGCTTTGGCCAACTGCTTCGCTCCGGCATTGTCATCAGTGCCGCCAAGCCGACTGTTGACGTAGGTGCGCTCAAGCTGTCGACCGTCGCGGCAAAGCTGGAAGGACAGCAGGTCGTTGCAGAGCGTGAAGAGACGGTACTCGCGCCGGACCGCAACAGCTACAGCACGAAGAACATGACGGTTGCCAGCGGCGGAACGGCGGTGGACGTTCTGCGCAACATTCCGTTGGTTGAAGTCGATGGATCGAACAATGTGAGTCTCCGCGGCAACGCAAATGTCGTCATTCAGATCAATGGCCGAGCGACGCCGCTGAAGGGTGATCAACTCGGTGCGTTTCTCGCGCAGCTTCCCGCGAACACCGTCAAGAATGTCGAAGTCGCAACGAATCCGTCCGCGAAAAACGACCCCGAAGGCACGGCGGGCATCATCAACATCCTGCTCAATCAGGAAGCAGAGCTCGGGTTGAGTGGCGGTATCAACGCCGGAACGGCGACGACCGGCCAGCTGAACACATCGGGGAACGTGGGCAAGCAACAAGGGCCATTCACCCTCTTCGTTTCTGGAAGCCTCTATCGCGATCGACGCTCGACGTCCGGCACCATCTCGCGCACGAACCTGATTGTCCCCATTCCGGTGTTCGTCGAGACTGACCTGGCCGGCAAGCAGCATCCGATGTCCGGTGGAAGCACCGTGCGCTCCGAGTATCGCTTCAATGACCGCAATGCGCTCTCGTTCGACTCATTCTTCTACGGCGGCAAGTTCGGCGGTGAAAACGCGCTCTACTACACCGACCTGGATGCGACGCGATCCGTGATCGGGCAGTTCAACCAATTCAATTCGCAGGTGTCGCGGAATCTTTCGCAGGACTACGATCTCACGTTCCGCAATCAAGGCGCTCCAACAACGCCGCAGTTTTCCGCGGACCTCGAGTACTCGAACAACTACAACACGAACCAGAACCAGCTCTCCGGCGAGCTACTCATGGCGGACGCCTCGACGCCGCCGTCGCTTCCGCTCGAGCAGGATCACACAGTCGGGCACTATCCAACCTGGAATCTCAAGGTCGACTACACGCGTCCGTTCAGCGCAACGACGAAGCTCGAATCCGGCTTCAAGGGTATCACGCGCACCATGTCGAATGACTTCGACGCCTCGTACCTGAACGCAAGCACAGGCGCGTACGACATCGCGCCAGCGCGCACCACGGCGATGGATTACCACGAAGACATCGGCGCCGCCTACGCGGTGCTCTCGCAGGCCATTGGCAAGTTCCAGACGCAAGGCGGGCTGCGTCTCGAAGACGCCGTAACCCGGCTGAACGTGCGCACGGCGCAAAAGCAGTACGACAATCGTTACGCGAGCGTGTACCCAAGCGCCATCGTGTCATACAACTTCACCGACATGCGTCAGGCCAAGGTGAGTTACTCGCGCCGAGTGAGCCGTCCGAATCCGTATCAGCTCAGTCCAATCGAGTTCAGGCAGGACACGCGCAATGTGTTCCGCGGCAACCCGAATCTCCGCGCGGAATACACCGACGCGTTCGAGCTGGGTCTGCAAGAGGCGCACACGTGGGGCTCCATTCAACTCAACCCATACGTTCGCCACACGTCGCACGCGGTTCGCAACATCCAGTTCGTCGACAGCAGTGGTGTGTCCGTGAGCACGTTTGACAACGTGGCGAGCACGCTCACCATTGGCACCGACCTGAACCTGAACTACCGCCATGGTCCACTCACGCTCGG
>JBDTMO010000463.1:0-4868 GCA_039934235.1 bacterium
TCCGCGAGCGTGGACGTAATTCTTCTACACCCTCCACACCGCCCAGCCGATGTCGAACCTGTCAGTTGTTTCGAGACACGCATTTGCCGCCGCTCTCCTCATGGCGTCCGCTTCATGCTCGCGAGCGACACAGGCGAGTGCGGACGGCTCTCCGAAAGTCGGCCCTCCGCGGGGAACGGTCATCGTCGTCGGGGGAGGCGTCGTCGGCCCGGAAATCGTGTCGCAGTTCATCGCCGCCGCCGGCGGCCCCGATGCGCTCATCATCGACGTACCAACCGCGGGCGGCGACACTGCGTATCCCGCCAATTGGCGCGGCGCGAATTTCCTCAAGGCGGGTGGCGCGAAGAACGTCGTCATCCTGCATACGAACGACAAGAAAACCGCGAACACCGAGCAGTTCGCAGCGGTGCTCGCCAAGGCAGGCGGCGTCTGGTTCGAGGGCGGACGCCAATGGCATCTCGTCGACAGCTACGCAGGCACGAAAACGGAGCAGGGCTTTCACGACGTACTCGCGCGCGGGGGAGTGGTCGGCGGATCATCCGCTGGCGCATCGATTCTCTCGAGCTACATGCTGCGCGGCGCGCGCGAGGGCAACGAGACAATTATGGCGCCGGGCTATGAAGTTGGTTTCGGATTTCTGCGCGGCGTCGCGATCGACCAGCATGTCGTCGCGCGCGAACGGCTCCGCGACCTCGCCGACTCACTCATCCCGCGTCGCCCGGAACTACTCGGAATCTCCGAAGACGAAGGCACCGCGTGGGTCGTCCGCGGCGACATCGCGGACATCATCGGGCGCAACAAGGCGTTCGTCTACGGTGGCGCCGACCGGCCGGACGCGAAGAAACCATTCCTCACGCTCTTTCCCGGCGATCGCTACAACCTGGCCACTCGACACGTGATGCATCGCGCGAACGACGACTCACCGGTCACTCGGCCCTTCGTCGACTCGCTGTTCCGTAATGCAGGCGGTGCGGCGACGGTGCTCGTCGCGCGTGACGGCAAGGTGTTGATCGCCGAGTCGTATGGTGTGGCGGATCACCCGCGGTATATGCCAGGGACGACGGTGCCCAACTTTACGCTTGGCCGAGTGTCCGATCCCATCAACGCACTGGTGGCGCAGTTGGCGGTTGCGGACGGAAAGCTCAAGGCGACAGACATGGCAACCGCGGCCAGCGTCGCCAGGAGTGTGGGTACGAACTACTCGGCGTATGTGACGCGGCGAGTCTTTACGCCGATCGGTGCGCACAAGACCGTGGTGGATTCGACGGGCGCGTTTGCCTCGAACGTCGACGAGTTGTATCGACTGGAACTTGGTCTCGAGAACCCGCGTGCGTTTACCGCGGACGCGGCGCCCGTGGTGGCGCGTGACGAGTCATTCGGGTGGAAGGCCGACACGTATCACGGGCTTCGCCGCCTGAGCGCGTATGGTTCTGCTGACGGAATGCGCAATGCGTTCGTGCGAATTCCGGAGCGGCGCGTGTCCATCATCATTCTTACGGATCGCGACGCGCTGAATGCTCGCGACATTGCCGATAAAATTGCAGAAAGGCTGATGCAATAGAAGTCAGCACCTTGTGCGCCGATCTTTGTGCGCCTGTAGAAAAGATCCGCGTAAATCCGCCAAATCCGCGTAAATCCGCGTTCAAAATTCGTTCAACGCGGTTCTACACGCGTTACTCAAGAGCGTTGGTCGGATCTCCAACGCGGATTTACGCGGATTTGGCGGATCAACGCGGATTGATCTCAGCCGGGGAGAGTGGTGGGCGTCCGCCGCAGCGAGAGCCGCGGGATGGCCCGGCTCCAAGCCATTCGCGTAATGCTAAGGCAACGAGTCAAGCACACGCATCTGGCTGCCAGGCTCCACGGCGAACGCCACCGCCTCGCCCTTCCGCGCAATTGCGCCACGAACTGTCGCGAGCGCGGTGTAGTAGTCGATATATGGAAAGCCGGACGTAAGGCCGCGCGCAAATTCGTACTGCTCCACCGCGGCTTTCCATGCGGGAACGGTGCCCGCCACCTTGACGAATAGATATGGCGCAAAGCCATTCGCGTCTTCCCAGTTGTCCGCATACCACACCGAACGCACACCGCGCCACGCGGGATGTCCAGTGTTCACACCCGCGAGTGACGCAAGCAGCACTGCGTCCTGAACGACCGCACTCGTCGTCGCATGATCGCGATGAATGCTTTCGCGCCAATGCGTGAACACCAGCGTGGGCTTCACGACACGAATGACGTCAGCGACATACCGGCGCGTTGCCTCATCGTCGGGCAACTCTCCGTCCCGATACGGACCGAACAACACCTCGGCGCCTAACGCCGCACCAACCTTCAACGCCTCCTGGCGCTTCTGCGCCCCATATTCGGCCGGCGACAACTTGGGATTGCCGCCCTCACCCAACGTGAGATGCAGCAGGACGACGCGATCGCCGCGTTGGTGCGCGGCAAGAAGCACGGCGCCCGTGGTGAGTTCCATGTCGCCCGCATGACCGCCGATGGCGAGGATGGTCCGTTGCGGCGCGGCCTGAGCGAACCCGATTTGCGAGCTGGCCACTAACAGACCAATCGCAACCAGGTCTGCTTTGAACTGGCGAGCGCAACACCTCCAGCCTGTCATACCGCGCGAGCGAAGCGAGAGTCGGGACCTACCATCGTCGCGCCGTGAGCCGGCCACGTGCGACGTATGAACTGTCGCTCGTGCGGGATGACAACGTGGCGTTACGGCTACGACAGAGCTCATGACTACTTCGCACTCATGACGGAGTAGTAGATGCCGTTGAACAGGAACTTGAACGTCCCATGCGGCTGCGCACGCTGGAGAATCTCTGGACCAAACAGAAGCACCTTGCCGTTGCCGACCTTCGCTTCCGCCGCGACGACACCATTCTCGAGATAGCCCTGGCCCCACGCCCAACCGCTGCGCAGCGGCGTCTTGCTGTCGAACCACGCGATCGTCTTGACGCCCTTCGCCGCCGCATCGGGGCCGAGCTTGAACACCGGACTATCATCGAAGAACACATCGGTATGTTCGGTCATCCCATTCGCGACCGGGCTCGAAACGTCAACGCGCGATGAGAGCACCGAACCGGGGATGTAAAGCTTGGTGCGTGGAAGCGCCGCGCCGTTCTCCACCAGCTGGCTCTCGATAGGGAGCTTGAGGAACGCCGCAAGATTCGTCGCCGATGATCCAATCGCGATGACGGTGCCGCCCTTCTCCACGAACTCGCGAATCCGCGGCAACGACTTCTCAATCGTCACTCGGCCCACCTGATCGCGATACTCCGCTGGCAGCAACGGAATTACGGAATCGTTCGCCGCAGCACCACCGCCGCCGCCACCACGACGGCCACCACCGGCGCCTGGCAGCGCACCGTCGACGAATACGAGGACGTCATACTTCGCGTCGAGACCGCCCTTGTCGATAGCGGACGCAAAGATTCGCTCGAATGGAAACTCGTATTGCTCGAGAATCCATCGCGTCCACCCCGAAGTGATCGAACCGCCATAGTTATCCCACAGCCCGATACGCGGTGCGCGGAGTTGCACCGCATCAGCGGGTGGCGCGCTGGTCGTTCCGTCGAAGTTCACGCCGAGTTGCGCTGCGCTCTTCTGGATGCTCGCGACGGTGTTTGGTGTCGAACGCACATAGAGCGAACCGGCCGGATACGTCTTGCCATTGACTGTGGTTGGCGTGGTGAGACGCATGACGTCCTGATTGGCCTTCAGCAAACGATTCAGCGCGATGAAGGAATCGTTGACGCGACTGCTCGTGATGAAGCCAGTCGCGCCAGTGGTCGCCGTCACCTTGCCCGCCGGCGCCGCGATGTTCCACGCATTGATCTTCTCGAACGGGCCAGTGAAGCCGTCGAGCACGCGATCGAACTGCACGCCCATCTGAAACGCCAGTGTCCATCCGGCATTGTCGTACGGCGGCGTTGGAGGAGAGCCAGGAAAGGGAAAGACGTCGGGATGCACCTGCGGCTCGAACATGTCGAGTACATGCGGCCGGAACGATTGCGCCGTGTGCACGACGTATGACCCGGCGGGATACTGTTTACCCGCCGCACTGAACTCCTTCGTCGCGCGCTCGACGGTAATGCCCGTTTCGAGCAGCGCGTTGACGAACTTCGTCGCCGTTGGGAAGTCTGCTTGATCGCTCGGAATGATGTAGCCACGTGCGTCACGCAGTGCCGGCGTTTTCATCGCCGCCCACTTCACGGAGTCATCTGCGCTCGACATCCCGTTCGCAATCGCACCATCGCGCCGAGGATTTGCCGTCCACGTATCCCGGCTGCCACGCTCGATGGAGCTCTTGCCCATCCTGTAGATGTTGTACAGCAGGTTCTCGCGCATGCGCGACGCGTAGTCGAGCACAGCGCGGTCGAGCGAAATCGAGTAGTCGATGGATTGCTTGAAGTGCCACTCCTGCGGCGCGATGGGCAGCGCGAGATCACCCGACGGAATTTGTCGAGCCAGCACGAGGGGAATACGCATCGGAGTTGGATTGCCGATGATTTCCGTGAGCATCGCGATGGTATTGTGAAATGTCGCGGTGTTGCGAATGCCGCCATTCCACCAACCATCGTATGGACCGCCAGAGCGCATTGTCGCGCCGCCCTTTCCCTCGACCGCGAGCCGCGTGTGCATCGCGGCGCCAAGTGATTGCAGGCCGAGGATGAGCACCGGGTCGAGGTTGTAGTTGTACGGATCCCGCAGCGGCGGCGAGTACACGACGGTGCCCGCGGGTCCACTCTGGTGATGGTTGTAAAGGATTTGCGGAAACCATTCGTGATACAAGACACGATTCTCGTTTTCGGTTTCCGCCTGCGTCGACATGAAGAAGTCGCGATTGTCGTCATGCCCGATGT
>JBDTMO010000464.1:0-4862 GCA_039934235.1 bacterium
GTTTCTTGCATCACGTTTCAATCAGGGGAACGGCGCCGAACCGCCCTGGCTGTCGTCCGCTTTTGGCTGCCGGATCCTCGGCGTCTGCCCAAAGGTGTATTGGTACGTCAGGAACACCCCGCGCACTCCTGCCGTGCGCTCGGTAATCTGCTGCACGTTATCGTCGCCAACGTTGATGCGGAACCTGTTCGTGCTGAACGGATCGAGTACGCGGAGTGTGACAGACGAATTGTCGCCGTCGATCTTCTTGCGCAATGAGAAGTTGATGTTCTGCATGGCCGCGAACTCGCCGCGTTCGATCTTGAGCGGGGCGCGATACTGATACGCCGCCTGGAAGATGAGTGTCGGCGTAATGGACGTGCTGCCGTTGACGCGCCCTGCCCACGTCACCGCATTGGAGCTCAGGCTCGACAGCGAGCCGCCATCCGTCACCATCTTGAAGACATTGAAGCCGGCGAATCCATTGAGCTTGGGACCAAGGCGCAACGAGCCGTTCACGTCGGTGCCGAATGAGTTGCTCGTCGCCAGATTGCTGAAGCTGATCGACGTCACTTCGCGGCCTTCAACGTGATCGGCCGTATTGATGATGACACGGATGACATTGGTCGTGCGGCGATAGAATGGCGAGAGCTGCAGCGTACCCTTGGAACCAGTGCGCATCAGTCCCAGCTCGAGGGCGTCCGTGTACTCGGGATTCAGCTTCGGATTGCCGATGAACACGTTCTGAATGTCGAAGAACGACGGGAACGGATTCAACTCTTGCGTACCGGGGCGGCGAATGCGTCGTGAGTAGCTGACCTTGGCGTTCACCGCGTCGCTCACGTTGTAACTGACCACGCCACTTGGGAAAACGCTGCCGTAGCGATAGGGAAAGCTCTCTCCGGTGTTTGCGAGCTTGAAGTCGCGGCTTGCTTCTTCACCGCGAAGGCCAGCCTGTAGTTCGAACTTGCCCACGCCCTGGCTCAGCACTCCATACACGGCATGGACCGTTTCGTCGAACGACAGCCCGTTGCTCAGGCTGCTGTTCAGCCACGTGCCTGTTCCGAGTGAATCCTTCGTCACTCCGTAATCGCGATCGAGCCATCGTACATTGCCCTTGTAGCCCGTCTCGAGCTTGGTGCGCGCCGCGAGTGTCCGCACGTAGTCAGTTTGAGCCGTGAACTGTTTCGTCAATGCGTCCGTGTTATCCCGCTCGCCTTCGATGCGCGATGGGATGCCGGCGATGGTTGACGGAGTCTGGCGCCAGAGCGTCGTCGCATCTTCGTCGCGCGAACGATTGAAGCGCCACTCGCCAGACAGCTCGTGCTTGCGCGCCTCGAAGGTGCGCTTGTACGCCATGTCGTAGTCGATCGTGGTGCCAGATGCACTCGTGTTCTTCAACCGGTCATAGCGGTCGAGCAGCGAACGCGCGCCTGTCAGCTCTTCGTAGGCGCTCAGCGTTGCGTCGGACGAGGTCCGATGATTGATGGAGAGCGCGTTGGAGAACACGTCCCGATCATTCACCTTGTAATCGACGTTGGCGTTCACATTCTGTCCGCCGTTTCCGTTCAGCGTCGAGATGTCCTGATTGGTGAACGACAGCGGCGCACGAAGCGCGTCGACGCGCTCGCGATCGTTGATTCCGAGCACGGAGCGATCGTCGTTGTACACGCCGATGTTGATGAAGCTGGTGATTGGACCGCTCTGATAGCCAACGTTGCCCGACCCGTTGTACCGATCCTTGTTCGCGACACCGGCATTTGCTCCGCCGCTAAAGCCAAGGTCGACCGTCGACTTGAGCACAATGTTGATGATACCCGCCATGCCTTCCGGGTCGTACTTGGCCGAAGGGTTTGGCACGACTTCGACGCGCTCGATGATGTTCGCGGGTAAACCCTTGAGATAGGCGCCGAGTTGCGTGCCCGACATGGGCGACGGCCTGCCGTTGATCTGCACCGCCACGTTCTCGTTTCCACGGAGGCTGACTTTACCGTCAGCATCCACGGCCACGGACGGCGTTGCGTCCAACACTTCGCTCGCGTTCGCAGCGGCAGGCGCAACGTCCTTCGCCTTATAGCTGTTGCGATCGGGCTCGATGGCCATTGTCGCGCGATCTTCCACGACGTCGACACCCTTGAGCGTCGTCGCGAACCGCGAGAGCTTGACCTTGCCCACGTCGACACTCAGCGCCGCAGGCGTCAGCGTCACGTCCTGCACGCGTGGCGTATAGCCGAGTGCTGTAATGCGCAGCGCGTAAACGCCGGGACGCAGCCCCTGCACGCGGAACGTGCCCGCCGGAGTAGCGATCGCTCCCGCCACGAGGGCGGAATCCTTCTTGTTTCGCACGGCAACGGACGCACGGGCGAGTGGGACAGTGTCCTTGGCGTCGAGAATCATTCCGCGCACTTCGCCGTTGCCTGAAGGCGGCGGTCCCGCGGGGCGATTGGGCGCCTGAGCGCCAACTACATTTGCTGCGCTGCCGGCGACGAACATGCCGAGCAGGGCGACGCGAAAGCGTCTCATGGTGGGACTCTCCGAAAAGAGCGTAGCACATTCGGGAGCACGACCGCGTCATTGCGGGCGCGTTCCCGAGCCCTCTGTACGAACGCTCTTAGTGAGAGTTTCAGAGCTTCTGGGTGGTTGCCTCTGCGCGTGCACCGATGCAGAGCGTTGGAATGTGAACGATTGTCGGCGCGACCATTCGCCTGTACACGGGAGGTGCGCGCTCAATGGAGCCGTTGCCGAGGATCCGCGACGATCCGCCGAATCCGCGTGAATCCGCGTTGAAGGCTGTCACCCACAACGCATTCGATGAACGCGGCTGCCGCTTGTTGAACAACTCCAACGCGGATTGCCGCGGATTTGGCGGATGCACGCGGATTGCTCCACGTCGGGCATGGATCTATGGTGCGCCTCGGCCTCGCACCGCGGATCTTCGTTCGAAATGCCCTCGGGCATCTCGCGGGTGGCGCAACGCCGCGGCGGCGGTGCACGTTAGCCCTGTAGTCTCTCCTGCCCAGACCGCCGCCGAGGAACTCCATGCGTCATCGTCACACCGTGCTCACCGTCGCGACGTTCGTCGTTGCCGCCGCCCCACTCTTTGCGCAGGCGCGCAACCAGTACACGATTGATCAGTTTCTTTCTCCTGCGTCGCCGCTCGAGGTGAGTGCCGCGAAAAAGGCCGACCGGCTGGCCTGGGTCACCTATGAGCGCGGAATGCGGAACGTGTACGTCGCATCGGCGCCGTCGTTCAAGGCGACGCGAATCACGAACTTCATGAAGGATGACGGTGTCGACATCGGCTCCGTGCGTCTGTCCGATGACGGCACGATGGCGATCTTCGTGCGGGGCTCGGGCCAGAACCGCGAAGGCTGGGTGGCGAATCCGTCGCACTATCCCGAAGGCGGTGAGCGCGCAGTGTGGGCCGCGCGCACGGACGGAAGTGGCGCATGGCGGCTCGGTGTCATCACGGGCACGCAGTTGGGTGGCCGCGGTGGCGGGTCACCGGAGCTGTCGCCAGACGGGCGATATGCCGTGTTCGTCCGGGACGGACAGATCTTTCGCGCCAGTACCGCGCGCGGTGCGAAGAGCGCCATCGACACCGGCGGCGTCGCCTTCATCAAGGAGTGGGGCCGCCAGAGCAATCCGCAGTGGTCGCCAGACGGATCGAAGCTCGCTTTCGTGAGCACGCGTGAAAATCACGCGTTCATCGGCGTGTACGACATGAAGTCGCACTCGGTGGACTTCATTTCACCGAGCACCGATATCGACGGCAGCCCGAGTTGGTCGGCTGATGGGAAGCGCATCGCATTCGTGCGCCGGCCCGGCACACCGTTCGGTCAACAGGTGGTGGCGGCGGGTGCACCGTTCGGTCAGGCCGCTCCTCCGGGCCAAGGTGCTGGCGCTCCAGCTGGACGTGGCGGCCGCGGCGCCGGAGCGGCGCAGGGTGGCGCCGAGGCGGTTCGGCCGAGCGGTTGTCCCGTTCCGGCAGCGGGCTTCGGTGGGGGCGGCGGTGGTGGCGGACGTGGGGGCGCTGGTAGCGACTCGACGCCGCTGCCGGCGGATGGTTTGTGCCGAGCGGCGTTCGCTGGGGGGTATACGCTGTCGTTCTGGGTTGCCGACGTCGCAACGCGAACGGCGCATGAGTTCTGGCATAACCAACCGCTCGACCGCACGTTCGCCAACGTTTCCGGATTCACATGGGCCGGCGACAACGTGGTGTTCGGTGCGCAGCCACCGAACGACGAGTGGGATCGCTATTACTCAGTGAACATCGGCGCGCCGCAGCCGAAGCCGGTGCTGCTTACGACCACCGATGGCATCATCAACGACGGCGTGGCCGACCGCACGTTCACGACGACTGCGCTGTCGCCTGATGGCAAGACGTTCTTCTATAGCACGAACGCGACGGACATCGAGAAGCGACACATCTGGGCCGTTGCGACAACGGGAGGCACGCCGAAAAAGATCTCCACTGACGACGGCGTCGCCGTGTCGCCGACACCGTTGTCATCGGGAAAGAATCTCGCGGTGCTGTACTTCAATGCCGCGCAGCCGGCGTCCATCGGCATCGTGCCGACAGCGGGCGGCGACACGAAGGTCGTGTACCCAACGTTGCCGAAGGACTTTCCTGTGGCTGCGCACGTGACGCCGCAAATCGTGCTCACCAAGGCGCCAGATGGGCTCGAGATTCACAACCAACTCTTCCTGCCGAAGGACATGAAGCCCGGCGAACGCCGCCCTGCCATCGTCTTCGTGCACGGTGGTCCAGCGCGACAGATGCTGCCGGCTTACCACTACATGCAGTTCTACCATTGGTCCTATGCGTACAACCAGTGGCTGCAGACGCAGGGTTACATCGTGCTGTCGGTGAACTATCGCGC
>JBDTMO010000465.1:0-4861 GCA_039934235.1 bacterium
AAACGCCCGTCCTTGCGAATCCCGAGCTGTCACTCTTGCTCGGCGCGCGGCGGTTTGGCGTTCCCCTCACCGTGCACGCCGCGCTCGGCGCGGAGATCATTCACCAGCATCCGGCCGCGAAGGGCGCCGCGATCGGCGATACGAGCCACAGAGATTTTCGTCGTCTCGCATACTCGTTGCAGCACATCGACGACGGTGGCGTGGTACTCAACCTCGGCAGCGCCGTGATTATGCCCGAGGTGTTTCTCAAGGCGCTCACCATCGCGCGTAACATCGGCGCAGGAAAGCCGCAGAACTTCACGACAGTGGACCTCGACATGCAGCGTCACTATCGGCCGCGCGTCAACGTGGTGCAGCGTCCCACTCTGCAAAGCGGAAAGGGCTACGAGATCACCGGGCACCACGAGATCATGGTGCCGCTTCTGGTGTGGGCGGTGATCGAGGAGCTGGGCGGCTGACGGCTGCTCGCTTGCGCTCGCTGGACGGCTGACGGCTGACGGCTGACGGCTGACGGCGCGCTGACCTGGCGAGGCGTGCTCAAACCTGGGACTGCTCGCCGTCCAGCGAGGAACGCGAGCGAGCCGTCAGCCGTCAAGCAAGCGCAGCGAGCGAGCCGTCAGCCGCAAGGCGTCAGCCGCCCGCGCTCAATACGACGAGCCCGAAAACTTCTCCCGGAGCCGGCGTGCGGTCTCGGGACTGAAAATGCGGATCACCAGGTAGATCACCGCGCCGAAAATCAGCGCCTTGATGGCGAAGCCGATCAACCAACCAAGTATTCCAAAGCCAAGGCCGAACACAAGCTTGAACAGGAACAGCCCTGCAAGCGCGAACAGGCCGATCATGAAAATTGTAGCGAGCATTGGGCGGTTCTCCCGTACGAGTCTGACCTCTGTACGCGCGGCGCGTTCGCGAGGTTTCACTGGGCAAGACGGGTCAGCGCTGGTTCGGCCGACGCCGCGCGATGAGATTGCCTCCATGACCGTACTCCCCGCAAGATGTCGCGCACGTCGGGCTTCACCATGATCCGCACCACGGACGTTCTCGTCGTTGGTGGAGGCATTGCGGGACTCTGCACCGCGCTCGCAGTCGCCGAGCAAAAACTCCGCGTCCTCATTGTCGATGAGCCACGTCCGGGTGCCGCGTCGCGCGCCGCCGCGGGTATGCTTGCGCCTTCTCTCGAAGGGCTGCCGCCTGCCGTGCATGCAATTGCGCTCGAAGCGCGTGACTACTACCCCGAGTTCCTCGCCGAACTGAAGGAGCAAACTGGCGTCGCCGTCGCGCTCAACCGCACTGGCATATTGGAGCTTGCCGTCTCCGACGCCGACCTCGATGTGCTCGTTGCCCGTGCAGGTGAAACGGCACAACGGCTCGATGCCCAAGAACTGGCGATGTTCGAGCCCGCATTCGCGGGACACCCGGGAGCGGTGTTGCATCCGCTCGATGGCGCGGTCGACAACGTCGCGCTCATGCACGCGCTTGAACTGGCCGCCGAGCGCGCGCCTCGCGTCGGCCGACTAGCCGGCCGCGTCGATGCGCTCGACTTCGCTGGCACTCGGCCCCGAGCTCGCATCGCTTCAGGCGACCAGGTCGAGTGCGCAAGCGTGCTGCTTGCGACCGGAGCCTGGGGCACGGCTTTGCCGGGCCTACCACGCGCCCTGCCTGTGCGCCCGGTGCGCGGCGAGCTGCTCACGCTCGATGCCCTGCCGATCCGTCACGTGACCTACGGAGTCGGCGGCTACCTCGTCCCGCGCACCAACAGCCTCCTCATCGGCGCGACGAGCGAGGAATCGGGATTCGAGAATCGTGCAACGCCCGTGGGACGCGCCTCGTTGCTGTCCATCGCCAAGCGTGCCATTCCCTCCCTCGGCAGCGCTCCGGTAGCGGATCACTGGGCAGGGCTCCGGCCGGTAACACCAGATGCCCTTCCCATTCTGGGACGCGATCCGAACACTCGAGCGCTCGTCTACGCGGTGGGCTTTTCCCGCAACGGAATCCTCCTCGCACCGTGGGCAGCGCGAGAGCTAGCCAGACAAATTTCCGGCACTTCCTCGCAGGAATCTCTCGCGTCCTTTTCCCCTGCGCGCCTCGGTTCCCCTCTGTCATCCTGAGCGACCGGAGGTCCCCTGTCATCCTGAGCGACCGGAGGTCCCCTGTCATCCTGAGCGACCGGAGGGAGTCGAAGGATCTGCACTTTGCCGATATTGATCCGACGAGTAACCCTCATAACAAGTTAAGCAAGTTAAAGTCCACTTACCTCTGGACCTGCGTGCTGCTATTGTACGGCTGCGCCATCACTCAGTTGCCCTCTCGTCCGACTGCCTCAATTCAGGAATGTCCGAAGCGCTCTATCAGATCATGGGCCGGCATCAGACACCAGCGCTTCCTGAGCGGAAGCCTTCGTGGCTGAAGGTCAAGGCACCGGGCGGACCGAACTACCTTCGACTCAAGCAATTGATGCGCGACCTCGACCTGCATACGGTCTGCGAGGAAGCGCACTGCCCCAACGTCGGCGAATGCTGGGAGCATGGCACTGCGACGTTCATGATTCTGGGCGACGTGTGTACGCGTAACTGCGCGTACTGTGCGGTTGCGCACGGCCGGCCACCGAAGTTTGACCCTTCGGAACCCGAGCGCGTCGCAGAAGCCGCAACGGTCATGAAGCTCCAGCACGTCGTGCTCACGTCTGTCGATCGCGACGACTTACCCGACTTCGGCGCCTGGGCATTCGCCGAGACCATTCGTCAGATCAAGTTGCGCAGCCCTGCGACGTCGGTCGAAGTGCTCGTGCCGGATTTTCAGGGAAAGGAAGATTCCATTCGCGCCGTCCTCGAGGCCGAGCCGGACATCTACAATCACAACACGGAAACCGTTCCGCGACTGTACAAGAAGTGCCGGCCCGGCGGGCGCTACGAGCGCGTGATGAACATCTTCACAGCCGCCAAGCGCATCGCGCCACACATCCCAACGAAGACGGGAATGATCCTCGGCATGGGCGAGACGAACGAGGAAATCATCGAGGTCATGAAGGCCCTGCGCGCCGTTGACGTCGACATTCTCACGCTGGGCCAGTATCTCCGGCCATCCGACAGCCACATCGCGCTCGACCGCTACGTCACGCCTGAAGACTTCCGTCGCTTTTACGACGCCGGGATGGAGATGGGCTTCCGCCACGTGGAAAGCGGCCCGTTGGTCCGCTCGAGCTATCACGCATGGGAGCAGGTCCAGGCCGCAGGCGTCTAGGGCAGCAGCCGTGAGCGGTGTGCTGTTTACCGTTCACCGTTCACCGTTCACCGTTCACTTCGTGTCTTAAGATGGCCGCCAAGAAAAAGTCCGAAACTGAAACAAAACCCACCGACGCGGGCCGAGACATGGAGTTGCTCCACTCCATGTTGCTGCAGCGCCGCTTCGAAGAGCGATGCGCCGAAGCCTACGCACTCGGCAAGGTCGGAGGCTTCTGCCATCTCTATATCGGCCAGGAGGCTGTCAGCACCGGCTCAATGAGCATGCTCCGTCCCGATGACTATGTCATCACGACATACCGGGACCACGGCCCTGCGCTCGCGCGTGGCATGACGCCACGGAGCGTGATGGCCGAGCTGTTTGGCCGCCAGGATGGGTGTGCGCGCGGCAAGGGCGGGTCGATGCATATGTTCGACGCCAATCTCAACTTCCTTGGCGGCCACGGCATCGTCGGCGGACACGTGCCACTCGCTGCGGGCGTCGGCTTCGCCATCAAGTATCGCGGCGGTGACCAGTGCATCGTGTGCTTCATGGGCGAGTCGGTGGTGAATACCGGCGCGTTCCACGAAGCGTTGAATATGGCGGCTCTCTGGAAGCTGCCCTGCGTGTTCATCATCGAGAACAATCGCTACGGCATGGGCACATCGCTCGAACGCGCCTCAGCCATCCACGACATCTACGAACGCGGCGCCGCGTACAACATGGCGCGCCGCCAGTGCGACGGGCAGGACGTCTTCTCGGTGCGCGATGCAGTTGGCGAGGCGGTTAACCGGGCGCGCAAGGAGCAGCAGCCCACGCTGCTCGAGATTCGCACCTACCGCTTCATGGGCCACTCGATGTCCGATGCGGTCAGCGGCACGTATCGCACGAAAGCGGAACTCGAGGAATACATGAAGCGTGATCCGATCACGCTGTTGCGCACACACATGGAAGAGAACGGCACGCTCAGCGAAGAGCAGCTGCAGAAGATGGATACTGACATCAAGGCCGTCGTGCAGGACGCGTGGGACTTCGCCGATGCGTCGCCGGAGCTTCCGTTGGAAGCCCTGTACGAGGATGTGTACGTGGACACGACTACCTGACCAACGATGCCAGTTATCACATATAGAGACGCGCTTGGCGCGGCGATCCGCGAAGAGATGCAGCGGGATGATCGCGTCTTCCTCATGGGCGAGGAAGTCGCGGTGTATCAGGGCGCCTATAAGGTCTCCAAGGGATTCTTGCAGGAGTTCGGGGAGATGCGCGTCGTCGACACGCCGATTACCGAACTTGGTTTCGCCGGCGTTGGCGTCGGCGCAGCGATGGTCGGCCTGCGCCCGATCATCGAGTTCATGACATGGAACTTCGCGCTGCTCGCACTCGATCAGGTCGTGAACGCCGCGGCGAAAATGCTGTACATGTCGGGCGGCCAGTTCAAGATCCCTATCGTATTCCGCGGCCCGAACGGCGCCGCGCTGCAGCTCTCCGCGCAGCATTCGCAGGCGTGGGAGTCGTGGCTTGCACACATCCCGGGGCTCAAGGTGATCGCGCCTGGCACTCCGTACGACGCAAAGGGGCTGCTCAAGAGCGCCATTCGCGACGACAATCCGGTGTGCTTTCTCGAGGGCGAGATGCTGTACAA
>JBDTMO010000466.1:0-4847 GCA_039934235.1 bacterium
GACGGATTCTTCCGCACGGGTGTCACGCAGAAGCACAACCTGGACTTCAGCGGCGCAACGGTCGACGATCGCATCAACTACCGCGTCGCCACGGCGTTGACGCGGCAGCAAGGAGTGGTGCCGAGCTCGGGGTATGACCGCATCAATCTCACCGGCTCGTCAGGCGCGCAGGTGACCAGCTGGCTCAAGTCCGACCTGTCGATGCAGTACACCAACTCCAGCACGGACAAGGTGTTCAAGGGCGATGGCGGTCCCTTCATCGGCCTCGTACTGTGGCCGCAGACTGACGATGCGCAGGATTACCTGACCCCTGCCGGCACGCGCCGCCGCGTTACGAACCTCGCCGCCGGCGCCGAGGTCGACAATCCGTACTTCGGAGTGAACAAAAACCCGTTCAACGAGAAGACGAATCGCATCTATGCGAACGGTGCAGTCACGTTCACGAAGTGGAGCGCGATCGATCTCGGTACGCGGCTCAGCGTTGACGCGTACACGAACCAGAACCTGGTGCTCCGCCATCCGGAGAGTACCAGCGGGCTCGCCAACTCGGGCATCATCGACAACGCGGACGACGTCACGCGCATCCTGAACTCGCAGACGCTTCTCAACATCAAGCAGCGGACGCTTACGAAGTCGCTGTCGGCGTACGCGACGCTAGGCAACGCGATCCAGGACAAGAAATCGACCGTGGATGCGCTGTATGGGGTCAACTTCCTCGATCCGAATTTCGTCTCGATCAACAACGCGCAGACGAAGTCCAGCCGCCAGACGATCGCGCAACGCCGGCTGTTCAGCTACTTCGGTTCGGCCACCTTCGACTGGCGCAACTACCTCTACATGACCCTCACGGGGCGCAACGACTGGACCTCGACGATTCCAAAGCAGAACAACCGCTTCTTCTATCCCGGCATCAACAGCAGCCTGATTCTCACGGACGCCATGCCGGCGCTGCGCAGCTTCATGACGAGCGCCAAGCTGCGCGCGGGTTATGCCGAAGTCGGACGTGACGCGGACCCGTATTCCGATCGCCCCGCGCTCGAAGCAAAGCCGACGTCATACGTGGGCTACGGGTACGGGTTCACCGGACCGAACGTCAACCTTCGTCCGGAGTTTGCGCGTTCGTACGAGGTTGGATTCGAGACGAATTACCTTGACGATCGCTTCGGTGTGGACGCGACCGTCTATCGCAAGCAGACGAAGGACCAGATCGTCCAGAACATCCGCGGCAGCTACGCCACGGGCTTCGTGCTCTTCAACCTGAACGGTGCTGAGACGCGCAACCAAGGTCTCGAGGTCACCGTTCGCGCCAACCCCGTGCGCTCGCGCTTCTCGTGGGACATCGCGGCGAACTTCGCGAGCTCGGTGGGCAAGACGCTCAAGCTGCCCAACGACCTTCCCGAGGCGTACGTGTCCGACACGTGGCTGTACGGCAACGTCCGCAACGGCACGGGGCCCGGCCAGTCAACAATGTCGCTCACGGGTTTCTTCTATCTGAAGAACAAGGATGGGCAGATCCTCATCGACCCGTCGACGGGGTTGCCGCTGCGAAGCTCGGTGTTCATCGACGCGGGCTACGATCGCCAGCCCAAGTGGACCATGGGGCTGACCAACAACGTCAGGATGGGTCGCTTCACCCTCGACGCGCTCATCGACTTCCGCCGTGGCGGTGATGTGTTCAATGCAACGCAGCACTTCCTGACCACCCGCGGGCTGGCGCCGAGCACGCTTGATCGCGAGACGCCGCGGGTGATCAAGGGTGTCATTCGTGACGGCCGCGAAAATTCGGCCACTCCGACGGTCAACACCATCGTCGTGATTCCCTCGAACCAGCCTTTGTACTACACGGGCATGAGCGAGGAGCTATTCATCGAGAAGAACATCAACTGGATGCGGCTCCGCGACGTCACCCTCCGGATGCAGATTCCGGAGCGTTTTGGTCGCAACGCGAGCATCTTCGTGACCGGCACGGACCTGTTCCTCGTCACGAATTACACGGGTCTCGATCCGATCTCGAACGGCACGTCGGCGTCCGTGGGTGGTTCCGGCGGCGTTGGCATCGACTACGGAAACTTCCCGGTTCCGCGCGGCCTCAACTTCGGCTTCCGGACGGGCTTCTGAACATGACCTCATTCTCTCGACGCCGCGGCATTTCCCGGCCTCACACGAATTCCGCCACAGCGATGAAAAAGCGATACCTCGCGCTGCTCGTCGGCGCGCTCAGTTTCGTCGGCGCGTGTGACGTCGACAAGTTCGTCGACGTCAACACCAGTCCCAATGCTCCACAAGCGGTGGAAGCGAATCTGTACCTCCCTCCGCTCGTACACTGGATGGCGACCTCACCCGAGTTCGATGGGCGTTTCATCGGTCGCTACACGCAGAACTTCACCCTCGTCGGCACCGTGCTGAGTACCTGGGATCGGATGGGCTACGATCCAGGCAGCGACAACGGGGCGCAGCAGTGGCGCGACGTCTACTGGACGTTCGGGCAGAATCTCGTGGACATGATGACGAAGGCCGAGGCGCAGCAGCGGTGGGATTTGCTCGGCGTCGGGTATGTGTTGAAGGCGTGGGGCTGGCAGGTGCTCACCGACATGCACGGCGAGATCATCGTCAAGGAAGCGTTCAACCAGGGCACGTCGTTCAGCTTCAACTACGACACCCAGGACTATGCGTATACCGAGATCCAGCGACTGCTCGGTGAGGCGATCAAGAATCTCCAGCGCACGGACGGGGCTGTCGACCGGGTGTATCTCGCGAAGGGCGAACACATCTACAATGGCGACCGCACCAAATGGCTCAAGTTGGCGTATGGCATGCTCGCCTTGAACCAGAATCACTTCACCAACAAGGCCACGTACAAGCCTGCGGACGTCATCGCGAATGTCGACAAGTCATTCACGGGCAACGTCGACGATGCGCTTATGACGTATCCGGCGGTGGATCCCGGCAACAACGACCGCAACTTCCTTGGCGCGACGCGCTCCAACTTCGGATCGTACCGTCAGACGAAGTTCATCGTCGGGCTGATGGACGGCACGCAGTTCGGGGGAACGGTCGACCCGCGCATGACGCGGATGCTCTCACCGTCGCCCGACGGTGTGTACCGCGGCCTCGACGTCAACATCGTCGGCTTCGGCGCGCTCACCGCGGCGCAGCAGCCGAACAATCCTTGGGGCTATGCCGGAACTGCCGGCGCCGGGCTTCCCGGACGATACCTGTGGTCCGACAAGACGAAGCTGCCCATCGTCACGTACGCGCAGCTCCAGTTCGTCAAGGCAGAGGCAGCGTACCGAAGCGGGGACAAGCCCACCGCGTTGGCGGCGTACCGCACCGCTATCAGCGCGCACCTCGATTTCGTGAACACGCGCAATGGCGAAGACGGTCAGTCACCGGTCGCCATCACGGCGGCTGAAAAGTCGGCGTTTCTTGCAGACCCCAACATCGTGCCCGCGTCACCAGCAGCGCTCACGCTTACCCAGATCATGTCGCAGAAGTACATCGCGCAGTGGGCGTGGGGCCACAACGAGCAGTGGATGGATCTCCGCCGCTACCACTACACGGACATCGATCCCGCAAGCGGGAAGCAGGTGTTCCCCGGCTGGGCTGCACCCGTGAATCTGTATCCCGACAATTCGGGGAAGATCGCCCAGCGCATTCGCCCTCGTTACAACTCCGAGTACGTGTGGAACCGTCCCGGCCTGGAAGCGATCGGTGGTCTGGCGCTGGACTACCACACGAAGCCGCTCTGGATCACTCAGCCCTGATTTGACACCAATGACAAAAATTCGATTTCTGGCGGTGCTGCTCGGCGCCGCCGCCCTCGGGGCCTGCGAGAAGAACGCGGTTCAGGACATCACGAAGCCGATTTCTGGCGGTGCGTTCGTGCGCTTCCAGAACTACAGCGTGAGCGCACCGGGCGTGAACTTCTACGCCAACGACCAGAAAGTGACGGCGATCAGCGCCACGACGTGCACGCCGGCCACGGATCCGAGGTGCAGCACTACGGGTATCGAGTCGACGACCGGCGTGGTCTATGGTGCATCGGCCAACGGCGGCAACTATGCCATGCTGGCGCCCGGGCAGTACACGATTTCGAGCCGGATCGCGGCGGCAACGGACAACGGCCTGTCCATCACCACGACCCCCACGACGCTCGTGGAGGGAAAGTTCTACACCTATTTCACGAGCGGGATTTACAACCCCACGGCGAAGACGACGGATGCGTTCATCGTGGAGGACAACCTTCCGACGACGTTCGACTACACGAAGGCGTTGATCCGCATCGTGAACGCGAGCGCCAACGCCCCGACGATTACGGCCGGGTTGCAGCTTCAGGGAGGCACCGAGGTCGTGACGGTCGCGACGAACCTCGCCTACAAGTCAGCAAGCCAGTTCGTGACAGTGGCACCTGGTCTCACGGACATCGCAGTCATCATCGGGACTTCGGCGACCGTGTTCAAGGGAGTGAGTCTGTTAGGCGGACATGTGTTCACGCTCGCCGTGCGCGGTGACGCCACGTCGACGTCGTCGACAACAGGCCTGGCGGTCACCGGCGTGGCGAACCGATAGCTCGGACGGACAGTATTCGAAAGGGCGCTCGGGATATCTGGGCGTCCTTTTGCTACCCCTACGTCCCGACTGCCAGGCTTCAAAGACTTGACCCAAACCCCCGTCCCCGGCTACGTTACGGGTCTGTTCCGTGCCGCCTCAATCGGGGCGATCCACGTATGAAGCAGATCGACGAACACCATCAGGTTGAATGCCGACGATTAACCAGCTGGTCCGGCAGTCTCGCCGCGACCTCGCCAAGAAGGAAAAGGCGCCGGCGCTGAAGGCGAACCCGCAGA
>JBDTMO010000467.1:0-4831 GCA_039934235.1 bacterium
CACCACCGCTCGATCTGCGACAGCAGGTCTGGAGCTACATCGAGCGCGCTCCAACCTTTGAGAACGGCGGCGCTGTCGTCGGTGAAGCGACCTGCAGCGTGCAGCCGTGGCCGCACCAGATTCGCGCATTCGAACGTCTTTACGCGAGCGACGCGCCGCGGCTCCTCATCGCCGACGAAGTTGGACTCGGCAAGACGATCCAGGCCGGCATGCTCCTGCGGCAGATGTGGCTCGCCAAACGAGCACGTCGCATCCTGATCCTCGGGCCCGCCGCCGTCATGCGGCAGTGGCAGCTCGAGCTCCGTGAGAAGTTCAATCTCAACTGGCCCATCTACGACGAAGGTTGCCTGAATTGGTATCCCTCTCCTGGAAAGCGAGGTTCTGACAGGAAGCAGGTTTCTCGCCCCGATTGGCACAAGGAGGATGTCGTCATTGCCTCGAGTCATCTGATGCGGCGGCGCGATCGCGAGAAAGAGTTGTGTGAAGAAGCGGAACCTTGGGACCTGATCATTCTCGACGAGGCACATCATGCACGACGGAAGGGCGCAGGGTCTGCTTCCGAGGAGGGGCCGAACGCGCTTCTAAGGCTGATGCGCCGATTGCGCGGGAGAACGAAGGCTCTCGTCATGCTCACAGCGACGCCGATGCAGGTGCACCCTGTCGAGCTGTGGGATCTTCTCGATCTGCTTGGTCTCCCTGCTGCGTGGGGCGAGTCGGCATTCCTGCGGTTCTTCGACCTGGTCGGAAAGCCGGCGCCGTCCGTCACCGAGTTCGACGAGCTGGCAGAGATGTTCCGGGAAGCCGAGCGTGCGTATGGTGAGACAACGCTTGCGACGATGACCAGGCTCGACGTCTCCAGCAAGCTGCGCGCAAACAAGATTCTCGCCGCACTTCGTGATCCATCGGGAATTCCACGGATGCACCTGGATGCGCAGAATCGCGCGGCGGCGCTGCGGCTCATGCGTTCCACCACGCCGGTGTCAAATCTCGTTTCGCGTCATACTCGTGACCTGCTGCGGAGGTACTACCGTGCAGGCAAGATCGACACGCCGATTGCCGATCGCGACGTCAGGGACGTCTTCATCCACCTCACACCCGCCGAACGCTCGGCCTATGAAGCCGTGGAGGATTACATCTCCACGACATACAATCAGGCGTCGCCGACTGCGAAGAATGCTGTCGGGTTCGTGATGACGGTTTACCGCCGTCGGCTGGCCAGCAGCTTTCGCGCGCTCGGGCAGACTCTGGAGAACCGTCTCGTTCCGCTTCAGAAGCCAATGTCTGCCGCGGACGATGCCTCTGACGACGAAAGCGGCGACGACGTGATGGACGCCGATGAGGCGGCGCGACTCGAACAGGAGGCGCTGAAGACCGAGGAACGTGGTGACATCGATGCACTTCTTCGTCGTGTCGCGGCACTTCCGGTGGACACCAAGGCGCTGAAGCTTGCCGAAGTGTTACGTGAGCTCCGCGCCGATGGATACGGTCAGGCGATGGTGTTCACGCAATTCACCGACACGATGGATTTCCTGCGCAAGTATCTCGCGACGCAGGAGCTTGGCTCCATCATGTGCTTCTCCGGGCGCGGCGGTGAGATTCTCTCGACAGATGGGCGTTGGCGGTCTGTGTCACGCGACGAAGTGAAGCGCCGCTTTCGCGAAGGCAAGGCGGACCTTCTCCTGTGCACCGATGCCGCGGCGGAAGGACTCAACTTCCAGTTCTGCGGCGCGATGGTGAACTACGACATGCCGTGGAACCCGATGCGTGTCGAGCAGCGAATCGGACGCATCGACAGGCTTGGACAGAAGTATCCGACGATCCGCGTCGTGAACCTTCACTATCAGGACACGGTGGAGGCGGACGTCTACATGGCGCTTCGGAGTCGCATCAAACTCTTCGAATCTGTCGTTGGACGACTTCAGCCCATTCTATCGAGCTTGCCGCGGACCATCACCGACACAGTTCTTCGAGGAGGCCGCGCGACCGAAGAAGTTCGTGCAATGCTTGCATCCGATGTGAGGAGCCGAGTCGATGCGATGGAGGCGGGTCACTCAGGCCTCGATCTCGATGTCCTGACGGATGATGCGCTGGAGATGCCTGCGCGTCCGGCGCCGGCGTTGAATATGGCGATGCTCGATGCGGTCATCCGCCGTGAGGATGCGAGGCCGGCGGCGATCACCGTTCGTGAGATGTCGAAGGGGGAATACGCGTACATCGCGCCCGGAATGGACGCCGAGGTTCGGGTGACGACCGATGCCCACTACTTCGAGGAGCATGCCGAGACCGTGGAGTTGTGGTCTCCGGGCTCGCCAGTGTTTCCGCTTGAGGTGTCCTGTGTGGCAACTGAACACGATGAAGGAGCCTGGCCTCTACGTCGGCAGGTATGACGAAAGTATGCGGGTGAAATATCGACGATGTCAGCCTTGACCAAGGTAAATACTGCGGTATCATTGATCATGACAGGGAATCATGATCGGCCGAAAGGACGACGTGTTGCGGAACCGGTTCAGGTCTATCTGGTTGCCGCGGAGCGCGCCCGACTTGACCGTCTCAGTGGTCAGCTCGGCGCAACCAAGTCGGACGTGTTGCGTCGCGGGCTTCAGTCGCTGGAGCGTGAACTGCTTGATCCGGCGGAGCATCCGGCGTTGCGCGTGATCGGTCTTGCCGAGTCTGTGTCGGAGCAGGCGGGGTCGTACGACGTGGCGCGCGAACACGATCGGCACCTGGCCGATGTCGAGGATGCGCGGACCCGGGCGCGCAGCCGTGGCGCGTGAGCTGTTTATTGACACGAGCGCGTGGTATCCCATCGTGGTTCGGAGTCACGCCGACCATGCGGAACTCTCGGCCGAACTCACGGCGCTGGTGCGCGCTGGCGAACGGCTCGTGACCACGAATCTCGTGATCGCCGAAACGCATGCCCTGCTCACAATCCGCGCGGGCGCGCCAACGGCGCTTGCCTTCCTGCGGCACGCAACAGCACCGCCAATGGAAGTGGTTACGAGTACGCCGGATTTGGAGCTGGAGGCACAGGACGTGTGGCTGACGCGCTTCGCTGACCAGGCGTTCTCGCTTACGGACGCGGTGAGTTTCGTGGTAATGACGCGGCGGCGCATTCGATCAGCCCTCACGCTGGACCACCATTTTGCCGTGGCGGGCTTCAATATGGTGCCGGCTGCGGTTCAGTCACCGGGCAAAAAACCTCCGGCGCGTCGGCGCCGCTAGACGTGCACTGAGCGAACGCTGGACCGTCGCGGCCGGCGCCGCTGGTTGGAGCAGGGCGACCCGGTGAGCGGCGATCGCAACGACCAGAGCGGCGCGACGCCGCCGCTGCATTGATTTCGAGCGGCTCTTGCCCTCACTTTGCGCGCTCATCCCTCTGCCAATGACGGGACAATGAACCGCCGCACGTTTCTCCACTCCGCAGCCGCCGCCTCGCTGACGCCCATGACACTGGACCGCATCCCGCTGCTGGCTGCGTCGCGCTCTTCCGGCGCGCGCATCACGAAACTGACGCTCACACCCATCGATGGCCGGTTCCACAAGTTCGTAACGATGAACTCGTACGACACGGAACCCAAGGGACACTCGTACACCAACACGCTCATTCGCGTCTTTACCGACCAGGGAGTGGAAGGTGTCGGCGTGATGGAATACGCACTCCCCAATCCCGCGTTCCTCCAGGCAGTACGGGCGCTCGTGGGCGTCGACGTCCACGACGTCTACACCATGGAGAACGGCCGCGTGACCGGCCGAGCTCCCGCGTTCGAACGGTTGCTGCTCCAGTATCCGTTTCTCGACAGCGCGCTCTTCGACCTGCTCGGCAAGCTCGAGAAGAAGCCCGCGTGGCAATTGATCGGCTCGTCCGTTCGCGACAGGGTCGACCTCTACGATGGGACGCTCTACTTCAGCGACATCTGGTTTGCGGATCGCGGCACGCGCGCCGTGGTGGAGGAGGCGGAAGAAGCGGCTAAGAAGGGCTACACCGCTGTGAAGCTCAAGACAGGTCGCGGCTGGAAGTGGATGGACAAGGAGACTGGATTGCGTCGCGACATCGACGTCACCAAGTCCGTGCGTGCGTCCATCGGTAACGGCGTGAAGATCATGGTGGATGCGAACAACGGGTACCAGCGCGACATCGAAGACACGTGGCGCTTTCTCGAGGCGACCGCTGCTGACAACGTCTTCTTCATGGAAGAACCGTTTCCTGAAAGCGTCGAGCAGTACACGCGCCTTCGCGAGCGCATCGCTGCGGCGGGGCTGAAGACGCTGATTGCCGACGGCGAGAACCTTACGCAGGTCGCACCGTTCCGACCGTATGTTCAACCGAAGCGGATCATCGACGTGCTTCAGATGGACATCCGGCGCGGCGGATTTCTGGGGAACCTCGAACTCGCGCGACTCGGTGCTCCAACCGGTGCGGTGACCGTCCCTCACAACTGGGGATCACGAATCGGATTCCTGATGGCGCTCCACTTCGCCAAGGTCGTACCGAACGTAATCGCCGCGGAAGATGACCGCTCCACCTGCGATGCGATCGTCGAGGACGGCTACCACTACTCGAACGGACAATACACGGTGAGCGATGCGCCGGGGCTCGGCATCCGCGTCGATGGGCAGGTCTATAATCGAAAGTATGCCGCGAAGGAGCAGAGGGTCGAGTGACAGTCCCGAACGACCCTGTCGTGAGTACGTGGTCACTGGCTCCGGCGCTCCGTACCGTATTGCTCGGCTTGGCGCTGTCTCCGAGCCTCGCCTACGCGCAGACATCCAGTGCACCGCCGCTCCTCTGGTACCGGCAGCCCGCGCGCGTCTGGAACGACGCGCTCCCCGT
>JBDTMO010000468.1:0-4819 GCA_039934235.1 bacterium
GGCACCGTCGCCCAGTGCGCGACGGCGATGGCAACGACAATGACGAGGACGGGCAACATCCACCCGGTTCGAGCGCGAGACGGCGTCGCAACGTTCGCGACAGCCGTCATGCCTCCACGCCGTATCGCGAGAGCTTGCGGTAGAGCGTCGAGGGATCGATGCCGAGTGCCTCGGCGGCGCGGCTCTTGTTGCCGCCTTCACTCTGCAGTACCCACATGATGTACGCGCGCTCCACCGCCTCGAGCGTCGGATTCGAGGGCGTACGTTCAGCAACGAGGGGCTCAGCGACCCGCGCCGTGACACGCTCCGGCAATGCCGACGGTTGAATTTCTTCGACTGGCGTAAGAATGACTGCGCGCTCCAACGCATTCTCCAGCTCACGGACATTTCCCGGCCACGTGTACGCCACGAGCGACTCCAGCGTCTCCGGAGAAAGCGATTTCCGCGGTTCCTTTCGCAGGTCCGCAATGCGGTCGAGGAAATAGTCGGCGAGGAGCGGAATGTCGTCGGCGCGCTGGCGCAGCGTCGGCAGGTGCAACGCGATGACGTTGAGGCGGTAATAAAGATCCGTACGAAACGAACCTCGACGAATCTCCTCTTCGAGCTCGCGGTTGGTCGCCGCGATGAGGCGGACGTCGATGGGCTGCGGCTCCGTACCACCAACGGGAATCACTTCGCGCTGCTGGAGCACGCGAAGCAGCTTGACCTGCGTTGCGGGGGTGGTCTCGCCAATTTCGTCGAGGAAGAACGTGCCCTTCGCCGCCGCGGTGAACAGTCCGCTCTTATCCTTGATGGCGCCGGTGAATGATCCCTTCACGTGACCGAAGAGTTCACTCTCGAGCAAGCTTTCCGGCAACGCGCCGCAATTGATGGACGCAAAGCTGCGGTCGGAACGCGCCGAAAGATCGTGGATGTAGCGCGCGATGACTTCCTTACCCGTGCCCGACTCCCCTTGAATGAGCACGGTGGATTCTGTGGGTGCGACGGTCTCCGCAAGCCGAAGGATCTCGAGCCAGCTCCTGCTGTTGCCGACGGGACGCGAGCCCGTTGGCCCCTCGCGACGCTTGATCTCCTGCTTGAGGTTCCTGTTCTCGACCCGCAGCTCCCGATGCTCGGCGGCACGTGTGAGGATCGCAAGCAACTCGTCGTTGCGAAACGGCTTCTGGATGTAATAGAAGGCGCCTTCGTTTACTGCCTGCATCGCCGACTGCAGCGTCGCTTGCGCCGTCATGAGGATCACGGGCGTGTCGGCGTTTTGTTGCCGCGCCGCAGCGAGAATCTCCACGCCGCCCACATCGGGCATGCGGACGTCCGTGAGCACGATGTCCGGTTGGACGGCGGCGAGTTGATCCAGTCCCGCCCGACCGCCGCGCGCCGTGTATGTGTTGAAACCGGCGTTGCGCAGCAGGATGCCGAGCGACTCGAGAATACCCTGTTCATCGTCGACGACGAGAACGGACGGGATGCGATTGGCGGTCACGTTGACACAGGTGAATGTGATTCTGCGTTCGTGCGTCCCGACCCGTGCGGAAGGGCCAGACACGGCAAGATGATGGTGAAGCGGGTGCCCGCAGGGCTGCTGTCGAGCAGCACGAGCCCCCGATGCGCATCGATGGCACGATGTACGACAGCGAGCCCGAGTCCACTGCCGTCCGGCTTGGTGGTGAAGAACGGATCGAACAGGCGGTCGCGAATTCCTATCGGAATGCCGGGGCCCGAATCGCTCACGCTGATTGCGACGGCGCCGTGCGGAAATGCGTGGCCGTTTCCGATTTGCTCGGCCGTTGGAGTGGAGACGTCCAGGCGGATTTCACCATTCGGTGGCGATGCCTGAATGGCGTTCAGCAGCAGGTTGAACACCGCGCGATGCAGCAAGTCGTCATCGCCTTCGACGATGAACTCGCCGGGTTCGACGTGCGCAACGATGGCGACGCCCTGTTCACGGTCGGGATGCGAGAGGACGAGGCGCACGGCGCCGGACAGAAGCGTATCGAGATCGAGCGGCTCCAGTCGAGCCACGCGAACGCGAGCGAAATCGAGGAACTCCGAGAGGAGGCGGCTCAACCGATCCGACTCGCGCATCACGAGGTGCGCAAGCGTGCGCTCGTCGGCGCCCGAGAACGGTGACCGCGACAATTGCTCGACAGCGCTGCGGATGGACGCCAGCGGATTCTTGATCTCGTGCGCGAGCGACGCTGAAAGTTCAGCGATGCCTTCGAGGCGCTCGGCGCGTAGCCGAAGTGCGTCGAGGCGCTTCTGGTCCGAGATGTCCTGAAAGATTGCGGTGGCCGTTCGATCGGTGCGGAGACCGTCTCCGTCGGTGTACGTCGTCGTCACACCGATGGGAAACCGCTTCTCCATCTTGACGATGAATCCCTCGGCGCGCGTCGTCCGAACGCTGTTCTGCACGGACCGTTCGAGCGCGTGCGCGAGCTCCGAGGCAACACGACGAATGTCCTCGAGCACCGGCTTGCCAATGAACGATTCCAGATCGATGCCGAGCAGCTGCTCGGCCATGGGATTGGCGTAGAGGAGTCCACCTCCAGCATCGACCGTGATGACGCCGCTCCGAATATTGAAGAGGATATCGGCGGCCTGAAGGCGAGCGTGCGCCAATTCGTCTTCGGTGCCGCTGCGCGCTTCCTGTAACTTGCCGCTGAGATAGGCGCTGCCCAATGCGACGAAGGCAAAGACGGCGAGTTGCCACCAGACGTCGAATCCGAAGGGCGCATCGATACTGACGATGGAGTCGGCTACATATAGAACGTCGCCGAACAGCGCGATGAGCAGTCCGCCATTTGCGGGCAGCAACAACGACGCAGTGGCGATGACGAGAATGAAGAGCGCGGCGAACTGCGAGGCGCCGGTACGCGGGTCGCGTGTGAGGTGGACGACCGCCGTCACGAGGAGGAGGTCGAAAACCGATTGGAGATAGAAGAAGTTCGGACGGAGGTCGCGCTTTTTCAGCCGGCCGTAAAAGACGGAGGCCGCCGTCACCGCGAATGCAGCGAGCAGTGTCAGGGACGCGATCAGAAATTGCCCTGTGTCCTGCAGGGGCTCTTTCAGCGACGCGATACCAGCGGCGATGAAAATCGCCGCGGCAATCGAGAGCCTTGCCACGTAGACCCAGCGCATGAGCCGCGCAGGATCCGGAAAAATGGTGCGGGAGTCGGGTGGAGTCTTTATTTCGAGAAGACGCAAACAGTTATCTCGCAAAGTGCCCGAGTTCGATTGACTCGGATGTACTGGCATTCTGCCATACTACACGGCATGGACGATTCGTCCGGCATGGGGTTACGCATGGGAAGTGAGGACGGGCTGGAGCTCTCGGCGACGACGAGCATTCCCCGGGGCGAGCTCAGTTACCGGGCCAGCCGGGCTGGCGGTGCTGGCGGGCAGCACGTGAATACGTCGTCGACGCGGATCGAGCTGCTGTGGAACGTGTGGTCCACGGCAGCGCTCGACGAGGACGCTCGCACCAGGGTCGCCGCAAAGCTCGCCTCGCGCATCGACAGCGAGGGATGGATCCGCATTGTGTCGAGCGCGCGCCGGAGCCAAAGCCAGAACAAGGAGGCGGCCGAGGCACGGCTCGTCGAGCTGGTGAAGGCGGCGCTCGTGGTCCAGAAGCGGAGAAAGGCCACCAAGCCGTCGCGCGGAGCGAAGGAAGCGCGATTGAGCGAGAAGAAAAAGCGGGGCGACACGAAGCGGCAGCGCCGGCCAGACTCCTTCGACTGATCGTCTACTCGACCGTTGTCGAGGCGAGCCTTCAGCGCCGGCAGCGCCTTGCGGGCATACTTTGCCAATTCGGTGCCGGGATATTGCTCGATGATTCGGCGCATCTCCACCACGGCGCGTCCGGGATCGAAGAGCGGACCATCGTACAGGTCAACCAGCCTGCTCGACGAATAGAGTGCGTCGCGGACGGGCACGCCGGGAAGATCCCTCACCTGGCGAAAGAGCTCCGCCGCCCGTTGGGAATTGCGGTTTCCCTTGGCATAGTGCTCCGCGGCACGCAGCCTGGGCGCCACCAGCGTCGGCTGGTCGGCGATGATCGCCTCGAACGAGGCCAGCGCGGCGTCGATCTCTCCGCGCATGATCATCGCCTCCTGGAACGAGAAGGTTTGCTCGTACGGAGTAGAGTCGCCGGATGGCTGAATGAAGCTCTTGACCACGGCGCCGGCTCCGTCACCCAGTTTGGAGCCCATGTAAATGGTGAGCGCTCCCGCGAGCGCTGCAAACACCATGAAGCCGACAACCACACGAAAGGATCCCAGCAAGGCCGTCACGATCAGGGCGCCGAGGACAAGGAGGGCGACCATCAATCCATATCCGCGTGCCTTTAACCGGGGCGTGGCGTCGGGTCCTGACCAGTCGAACCAAGTCGACTCGCGGTGTGACGAATCGTCCTCATCCGGAGGCAACACAGGGGGAGGCGTGCGCATGGTGTCTCATATTGCGCGGCCCTCGAATGTGAAGCAACAACAGCTTGTGTACCGACGTGCGGATACAGAGGTTACAAAGAGCGGACTCGAGGGTTCCTCGCACCCGCCGGAGTCGCAGGACAGATGGCGATTGAGGCAGAGACTTGCCTTGGCGGTAGTGGCACAGCACGGGGCACCAAGTTTGCCCCACCATTCGGCGGTCCGTCGTTACTGCGGCGGCGCCGGTAGACCCTCAGTTGCGGTTCGACCGCGGGACTGACTGATGACCCGTTTCGCTCCCCGCCCTGTGACGCTTGCCGCGTTGCTGGGTGCGCTCCTTCTCGGACTCCCCGGCAGCGGGGGAGCACAGTACTTCGGCCGCAACAAGGTCCAGTACG
>JBDTMO010000469.1:0-4804 GCA_039934235.1 bacterium
TACCAGTTCGCCCACCAGCCGATGGCGATGGGCATGATGAAGATCATCAGCGCCAGGTCGCTCATCGCAAAGTTGGGCAGGATATCCAGGATGGGCTGACCCTGGCCGTTGATCGGCGAGAGTACGGGCTGGGCGCCAGCCTTGAACGTCACCTGCTGCGTGCCGAGCACGCTGACCAGTTTGTGCAGGCCGGCGAGCGCGCTGTCACCAACTCCCGTGTGCCGCGCCACGGCAACAAGGCTGAAATACGCCGCCGCGATGACCGCCGTCATCTTGATGACGAACTGCACCATGTCGATGACGAGCACGCCCCACAGGCCGGAGTGTGCCGCGAACGCCACGTTGAGCACGCCGCAGATGAGGATTGTCTGCCACGGCGGAATGGCAAAAAGGATGTTGGCGATCTTGCATGCGGCCAACGTCACCATGCCCATGATGAAGCAATTGAAGAACAGGCCGAGGTACACGGCTCGGAACCCGCGCACGACGGAGGCGGCGCGACCCGAGTATCGCAATTCATAGAACTCGAGATCCGTCATGACCCCGGATCTCCGCCAGAGTCGCGCGAAGAAAAACACCGTGGACACACCGGTGAGCACGAAGGCCCACCACTGCCAATTCCCGGCGACGCCGTACTGCCGGACTTGCTGCGTGACCCAGTTCGGTGTGTCGCTGCTGAACGTCGTTGCGACCATGGAGAGGCCGGCGAGCCACCACGGGACGGAACGGCCGGACGCGAAGAACTCGGAGGTGCTCTTGCCAGCGCGCTTGCCGAAGAACAGCGCAGGGACGAAGCAGATCAGCAGCGACGCGACGACGATGATCCAATCGAGAAGAACGAGCTTCATCCGATGGGTCTCTGGGGCGAAGGGGAGTAGAGCGCGGTGCGCGGAGAATCGCGCGGTGAGAGTGGGCACGCAAGCCGCACCGCCGTAGATTGGCGATGTTGTCATCCTGAGCGACCGCCGCGCGTCGAAGGATCTGCACCCTACCAACCAGACAATTGCCCGCCCCAACCACGAAAGCCGTCATTCTCGCCCGGGGCCTCGGCACGCGCATGCGCAGCGCCGCCAGCTCGGGTGGTCTCACATCGGAACAGCTCGCAGCTGCCGACTCGGGCGTCAAGGGAATGATTCCCATCGGGCGCCCATTTCTCGACTACGTCATCAGCGCGCTGGCCGACGCAGGAATCTCCGACGTCTGCCTCGTCATCGGGCCCGAACACCAGCGCATCCGCGAGTACTATGAGCGCGACATCTCGCTCACACGCGTGCGCGTGCACTTCGCGATCCAGGAAAAACCACTCGGCACGGCCAACGCGGTTCAAGCGGCAGAGTCGTTTGCCGCCGGCGACAATGTTCTCGTCTTGAACTCCGACAACTACTACCCGGTCCACACACTGCGGGCGCTATGCGAACTCGGGAGTGCGGGCGTCACGGTGTTCGAACGTGATTCGCTCCTGCGCTTGAGCAACATCGACGCCGATCGCATCGCGAAGTTTTCTGTCGTGCGCATCGACTCGCGCGGGATGCTCGAGCAGATCATCGAGAAGCCGGATGCCGAGAAGATCGCGTCGCTTGGGCCAGAGGTGTACGTCGGCATGAACAGCTGGTCCATGCCGCCGGAGATCTATCGGGCGTGTCGCACGGTGTCGCTGTCTGTCCGTGGCGAGTACGAATTGCAGGACGCTGTTCAGTTCGCGCGCGACAAGATGGACGTCGAGTTTCGCGTCCTCACCTTTCATGACGGCGTGCTCGATCTCTCGAGCCGAGGCGACATTGCGTCGGTGGCGGAACGGTTGCGGGACACGGAGCCGCGCCTATGAAGGACTTTGCCGTGCGTCTTCGCGAGAGCGGCATGTCGAGCCACGAGGTCGAGGGCAAGCTTGCCCTCTTCGCGCAGTGCGCGGCAGCGCTCGCAGCGCTCAGTGCGAGTGGAAGCGCGGAGCACGAACCCTTCGCCTTTTTCGTTCCTGGCCGCATCGAAGTGCTCGGCAAGCACACGGATTATGCGGGTGGTCGCAGCCTGCTCTGCGCCATCGAGCGCGGCTTCGCCGTTCTCGCTCAGCCGCGCGACGACGCACGCGTTCGCGCCGTTGCCGTACAGCGTGGTGAGACGCGCGAAGTGTCACTCGACGAGAGCATCGAAACGGAGCAGGGCGACTGGTCGAATTACCTCTCGACTGTCGTGAGGCGAATCGCACGCGACTTTCCGGATGCGCGTCGGGGAATGGATATCGTCTTCGCCAGCGACCTGCCCGCCGCATCTGGCATGAGCAGCTCCAGCGCGCTCGTGATTGCGGTGTTTCTCGCGCTCGACGCCGTGAATCATCTCGCCGAACATCCTGTACGTCGTCAACACATCGCGTCGCGCGAGTCGCTCGGCGAATACCTCGGCGCTGTCGAAAACGGTCGGCCCTTTGGTCCGATGGCCGGCGGCCTCGGCGTCGGCACGATGGGCGGAAGCCAGGATCAAACCGCAATACTCTGCTGCGAGGCGGGGATGTTGAGCCGCTTTTCGTTCTGTCCTGTGCGCTCCGAAGGGACGATTCATTTTCCGGCCGACAGGGCGTTCGTGCTCGCGTACAGCGGCGTCGCCGCGGAGAAGACAGCGAGTGCACGCATGCGCTACAACGAGGCGTCACTTGCGGTGGTCGAGATTCTTGCGCTCTGGAACGCCGCCACATCGCGCAGTGATCTCAGCCTTGGCGACGCGGTCATCAGCGCGACGAACGCGCCGGACAAAATTCGCGCGGTGCTCCGCGGGAGTGCATCACCGGACTTTACGCCGCAGCGACTGCTCGACCGGTTCGAGCAATTTGTCGCCGAGGCGTACGACATCATTCCGAAGGCAGCCGAAGCGTTCGCGCACGACAACCTGGTGGACATCGGCGTGCAGGTCGCGCGTTCGCAGCACGGTGTGGAAACGCTGCTGGGCAATCAGGTCCCCGAGACTGTCGCGCTCACGCGCCTGGCGCGTGCGCTCGGTGCAGACGCCGCATCGGCGTTCGGTGCGGGGTTTGGCGGAAGCGTATGGGCGCTGGTGTCGGCGGGGGATGCAGGCTCATTTGCAGCGCGGTGGCTCGAGGCGTATCGTCGGGAGTTTCCAATCGCGGCCGAGCATGCGGAGATGATCGTTACGCGGCCGGGGCCGGGCGCCCTCCAGATGTAATCATCATTGAGGCGTATAGAAAATACACCAGAGGACGCAGAAGCTCTTAGTGATTCACCGCAGGGCTGAGCACACAGAGATTTACCGATTTACTGATTAACCGCAGAGGGACGCAGAGGAGCAGAGGACGCAGAGGATTAGGAGACTAGAGGATTGTCGCACATTCGTCGTACTGAGCGCAGCGAAGGACCTGCACGTGCAGTGTGCAGCAGACGCCAAAGTTTCGCCTGTGCCTTAGTACAACAAATTCCAACTTCGCCTTAGCGCGAAACTGATCGTGTTTTTTTGTTTTCCTCTGCGCCCTCTGCCTCTCCGCGTCCCTCTGCGGTTCAAAAACGCACCAGACTCAATCACGCGATTCAACATCCAGGCGCCGCACTGCCCCGTCTTAACCTAAAGGCCTTCTCATGCCCTCCGATTCACCACACAACGTTTCGCGCCGAGATCTCCTCAAGTCAGTCGCTGCGGCTGGCGCTGGACTCGGCCTCGCGCAGCTCGGCATTGCCTCTGATGCCAACGCCGAGTCGCCGCGCCGGCCTGATGACGGCGGGCCACCGCTCGCGGAATCGATGATGGACGTCCCGTTCGAACGACACGAGGTTCCTCGTATCGCCATTGTCGGCACCGGACTCCGCGGCCGCAGCGTGCTGAACGAGTTGCTCGGTGTCGGCGGAGTGAAGATCACCGCGCTGTGCGATCTCGTGCCCGACAAGGTCGAGAAGGCAAAGGCCATGATGAAGAAGGCCGGTCACGACTACGAGCCCGCCGTCTACACTGGCGGTGAGCGAGACTTCGAAAAGCTTTGCGCGCGCGACGACATTGATTTCGTTTACACCGCCACGCCGTGGCGTTGGCATGTTCCCGTTGTGCTGAGTGCGATGCGGCACGGAAAACATGCCGCGAGCGAAGTGCCAGCGGCGCTTACGATCGAAGACTGTTGGACACTCGTCGACACGTCGGAGAAAACGCGTCGGCATGCCATGATGATGGAGAACTGCTGCTACGGCGAGAACGAGATGCTGGTGCTGCAGATGGTGCGCGGAGGCGTGTTCGGTGAGTTGAAGCATGGTGGCGCGGCGTACAATCACGACCTGCGCTCGATTCTCTTCGAGACGCGCGACGAAGGACTCTGGCGTCGTGCCGCGCACCTCAATCACAACGGCAACCTGTATCCGACACACGGGCTCGGCCCCGTGGCGTGGTACATGGGCATCAATCACGGCGATCGCTTCGATTACATGGTGTCGATGAGCACGCCGGAATTCGGGCTCACGAAGTGGCGCGAAGATCATATCCCGAAAGACGATCCGCGCTGGAAGGAGAAGTACGTCAACGGTGACTTGAACAGCTCACTCATCAAGACCGCGAAGGGGCGCACCATTCGCCTCGAGCACAACGTCTCCAGCCCTCGGCCCTACAGTCGCATCAACAGCATCGAAGGAACAAACGGGGTGTTCGAGGATTACCCGCCGCGCATCTACATCGAGGGGCACGGCAAGAACGATGCGTGGACCACGATCGACGAATACAAGACGCAGTTCGAACATCCGTACTGGAAGCAGCAGGGCGAGCGCGCGCGCACCGGTGGCCACGGTGGCATGGACTTCATCATGGCCTGGCGTCTCGTGACGTG
>JBDTMO010000470.1:0-4802 GCA_039934235.1 bacterium
TGGCCGCGCTCGCCGGGCTCGTCATCGGCGTCGAGCGCGAGTGGTCGGGTCACGCACGCGGCCCCGACGCGCGCTTCGCCGGTGTTCGCACATTTCTTCTGCTCGGCATGTTCGGAGGCATTGCGGGCTGGTTGGCAACAGAAGGCATGCAGCTGATCGCCGCCGCCTTGCTGCTTGCCGGCGGTGCGCTCACTGTCGTCGCCTACTCCATCGCGGCCCGCCGAACGCCGGATTCCATCGACGGCACGACCGAAGTGGCTGCGCTCGTCGTGCTCGGCACTGGGTTCGCGGCGGGGATTGGCTACTTGGCGGTGGCGATGGGCATCGCGGCAGTCATGGTGCTCGTACTGGCCGAGAAGACACTCATTCATTCTTCGCTGGATCGCATCGACGAGGTCGAGCTGCGCGCAGGGCTGCAGATTGCCGCGCTGTCGCTCGTCGTGCTGCCGCTGTTGCCGGAAGGACCTTTTGGCCCATGGGGTGGCATCAAGCCGCGTGGCCTGTGGACGATCGTGGTGATTTTTTCCGGGCTGAACTTCCTGGGCTTCCTGGCCCGCCGAATCGTGGGCGCCGAACGTGGCTATGGCGTCACGGGACTCATCGGTGGACTCATCTCGTCAACGGCGGTGACACTCGACTTCGCACGGGCGAGTCGACGAGAGGTGCATGTCGGCAGCGCACTCGCGGTGGGGGTAATTGGCGCCTGCACGGTCCTGGTGCCACGCATAACTATCGTGAGCGCCGTGCTGAATCCGACGGTGGCACGTGCACTGATTCCGTACCTGTTACCCGCGTTCGTCGTCGGCGCAGCCATCGTGGGGGTCGCGTTGCGCCGGCCCGCGAAGGCCGCGCCGGTCGTTGAGGAGACGGGAAGTCCGCTGCGTCTTCTGTCGGCAATCCAGATGGCGTTGCTGTTCCAGTTTGCGCTGACGGCCAGTGGACTTGCCGCGCAGTTCTGGGGCAGTCGCGGCGTGATCAGCTCGGCAGTCGTACTCGGGCTCACGGACATGGACGCGCTCACCGTGTCGATGAATCAACTCGGACAATCGAGCGACATGGTATCCCTTGCGGCGCGTGCAATCGCCGTCGGCGTGCTGACCAACACGCTGTTCAAGGCGACCATGGCAGCGGTGGTCGGCACTGGCCGTTTCCGATGGCTCACGATGGCCGGGCTTGGTCTGCTCGGGGCGGCATCCGTACTCGGACTTTGGGTCGGAGCGCGTTTCTTGTAGTAGGTGTTGTCTTCCCTTGGAGAGAACCTGATCATGTACACGCTTGCTCACGTGCATCTGATACTGAACCATTTGCCGATCATCATCACCGGCATTGCATTGCTTCTCGCGGCGGTGGCCGCGTGGCGACGAGACGATTATCTCGTGCGAGTGGCGCTCTCGCTTCTGGTTTTGGCCGCATTGAGCGCGTTGCCCACGTATCTCACGGGCGAGGATGCCGAGCATGCGGTGATTGACATGCCGGGCGTAACGCGCGAATTGATCCACGATCATGAGGACATGGCACTCATCGCCGCGTGCGTCGTGGGCGCCCTTGGCACGTTTGCACTGTGGGCCTTGTGGCGGTATCGCCGTCCGGTGGTCATCCCGACTTTGCTCGTGCGTGCAACTGTTGTCGGCGCACTCATTGGTACCGCACTCATGGCGTACACCGGGTTGCTCGGCGGCGAGATCCGGCACACCGAGGTGCGGTCGGGATTTGTGGCGCCGGCGCGAGGGGTGCGAGAGTAATCGACGACAGTTTCGCGCGTCGTTTTCCTCCGCGCGAGCTGCACCTCCGCGTCCCTCTGCCGTTTTGGAATGGGTTATGCCTCGGCTCCCTCTGGTTCGGAAAGAGGAACAAACAATGTTCGCCACACCAGAAGCTCTCGCGCACTTCGTCAAACCATGGGCGAAGTTCCACAATCACTCGAAGGTCGCCGCGACCTTGGCGACGTTCCTGCATATCGCGCCCATCGTCGTCGGCGGCGGCTTCGGCATTTTCCTCGACCGAGCGACGCTTCGCGTGAAGCACGATGATCCGCATGCGAGTGAACGACACCTGCTCGAACTGCGCGCAGTGCATCCCTATGTGATCAGTGCGCTGGCGCTCTCGTTCGTCAGCGGAATTGCGCTGCTTGCCGCGGACCTCGACACCTTTCTCGGCTCGATCGTTTTCTGGATCAAGATGGGATTGGTGCTGCTGCTGCTCGCCAACGGTGTGTTCATGCAGCGGCTCGAGCACGCCTTGGGACGGGTGGCAGAGGGTACCGTAAACGGCGCGAGTGTCCTGCGCGCCGCGACGTTGTGGGACAGGCTGCGCCTGGTCGCAATCGTCAGCCTGCTGCTCTGGTTGACCATCACCTTTACCGGAGTCGCACTTGTCAACGTCTCGTGACGGTGTCTCGGAGAAATGTATGAGGACCGCATTGATCGTCGTCTCCGCCAGCATGATGCTCTCGCTGGCCGCGCTGGCGCAGGAGCCCGATTCAGCGTCGGTGCCATCACCGACATTCGCGCCACTCGGCGTGACGCTCGCCGCTGAGGCGGTGCAGGACACCGTACGTCGTCGTGCGAAAGCCGTCGACGTGAGCGACGCGTACGAAGTGCGTCTTCGCATTCATCGCTACGCGTCGTACGCGACGATTCCGCTGTTCCTCGCGCAAGCCGTGGCTGGCAACCAGCTCTTTCAGGCCGACAAGTCTGGCGCGGAGCGGCCCGGATGGGCCAAGACCGTGCACAGTAGTGGAGCGGTGGGATTGTCAGCGCTCTTCGGGATCAACACAGTGACCGGCCTGTGGAACCTCTACGAATCTCGCGGCAACGACGTCGGACGAACCAAGCGCCTGCTGCACACCGCGCTGATGCTTGCGTCGGACGCCGGCTTTGCGTACACCGGTCTCGTGCTCGCTGAAGACGCAAAACGCAATGAGTCCGACCGGCAGGATCATCGCAACTACGCCTACTATTCAATGGGCGCGGCGGCGGCGGGGTGGGGCGTCATGCTTGTGGGCAATCACTAGGTCGATGAGGGCCTGCTGGTGCGCAGTGCATTCAGGATGACCGCGACGTCGATCGCCTCCTGAAGTGCGGCGCCGATGGCGGGACGCAAGAAGCCGATCGATGCGATGAGCATCGCCGCGGCGCTCAGGCCGAGCCCGACGACGATGCTCTGCCGTGCGATGCTCATTGTGCGTCGGCTGATACGCACGGCTTCCGGCACACGATCCAGGTGATCCGCCAGCAGCACGATGTCAGCCGCTTCCGCCGAGATGCCGCCGCCATGCGCCGCGAGTGCGATGCCGACACTGGCCGCCGAGAGCGCTGGCGCGTCGTTGATGCCATCACCCACCATGAGCACCACATGGCGTTCCGCGACGAGTGCCGAGATAAAGCGTTCCTTATCGGCTGGATGAAAGTCTCCGTGTGATTCCGGGACGCCGACGTCGTGTGCAATCGCGCGCACGTTGGACTCGTGATCACCCGACAGCAGCACCTGCCGCCGTAGCCCCAGTGCGCTTAATGCCGCGACGACTCCGCGGGCATCCTCACGGAGGCGGTCCGCGTATTCTACGACACCCGCAATCGCGCCGTCGATTGCGATGTACGCACGCAGTCCCGGCCGCTCGCTATCGCGGGCATCGAGTGTCGCCAGCGTCGAAGCCATTTCCGGATACCGCTCCCGCATGAACGTCCATGCGCCGATCGCGACCTGATGCCCTTCCACGACCCCTGAGGCTCCGCGCCCAGCGACTTCCACGACCGACGCCGCAACGGGGAGCTTCGCGCCGTCAAGCGCGAGCACCCGTTCTGCCGACTCCACGAATGTCCTCGCGAGGCGATGGCCCGCGCCAACCTCCACCGCGCCGGCAAGCCGATAGAGTTCTCGTTCCGTCCACACGCTGAGCGGTTCCACGCGCTGTACATCCGGCGCGCCAATGGTCAACGTGCCTGTCTTGTCGAAGATGGCGATTGTCGCCGCGCTCAGCTGCTCGAGCGCGCCGCCGTTGCGAATGATGATCTGTCGCCGCGCCGCGCGATTGATTCCGCCGATGAGCGCGATGGGCGTGGCCAGAATGAGCGGGCAGGGCGTGGCGACCACCAGTACAGCGAGTGCGCGCCGCGGGTCACCGCTCCACCACCACGCCAGCGCGCACACGATCAACGTGATTGGTGTAAACCAGACTGCATAGCGATCGGCGAGCCGTTGCAACGGCGCCTTGCTGGCTTGCGCGGAGCGGACGAGTTCGACGATGCGCGCATATTGGCTCTCGCGCGCGACGGCGGTTGCACGCACGACGAGCGGTGCGTCGCCATTTGCGCTTCCGCTCGCCAACGCCGTGCCTTCCGTTGCATCGATTGGTAGTGGCTCGCCGGTAAGGCGCGAGACGTCCACTGGCGAGCGCCCGCTGAGAACAACGGCGTCGCACGGAACGAGTTCGCCGGGCCGAACGAGCAGTTCGTCGCCGACCTCGACAGCGTCCACGTGAACATCTCTCTCCACACCGTCCTGGCGACGATGCGCAACGCGCGGCGACGCAGCCTCGAGCTCGCGCACCGCCGCCGATGCGCGCCCTTCCGCAACGCGCTCGAGCGCTTCGCCGCCGGATTGCATCAGCACGATCACCAATCCAGCGATTGGCTCGGCAAGCACGACCGCACCAATCACCGAGAGCGACGCAACAAGGTCTGTCGCGAAGTGGCCACGCAACGCCTGGCGCAGCGTCGTCCAGATGACGGGCAGGCCGGTAAGCAGAAGCCCGACGAACCACACGCGTTGCGCAAGGCGTGCGAATTCTGGCGTGCCTGCTG
>JBDTMO010000471.1:0-4792 GCA_039934235.1 bacterium
AATGATGTTTCATGCGCTCCAGCAATTTCCGTTGGAACGTTGGCACGGCCCGCCGATGGTGCTCATCCGCCCAAGGGTGAACGACGCCAATTGGCTGAGTTTTTCCGACACCGAGGCAAACATCAACGAAGGGTACCGCTCGGCGAAGCGTGCGCTCGAGCGGTTCGATTCGTATTGGGACAACCCGAGCTGTGTCTATCCGCGGCGGCGCGTCCGTCTCGATGTGGATGAGCAGAAATGCACGGGCTGCGGGCTTTGCATCAGCCTCGCGCCGGCGGTGATGGGCATGACCAGGAACGACAAAGCCTATCCGCGCACCTACGTTGTCGAGTGGTCGCCGGCCGACGGCGGCTTCGTACATGAATGCCCCACCAACGCGATTACGGCGCGAAACATCGATCGCCGGTCATCGAGCGCGAACGTGGAAGAGCTGCACGATCCAACACCGAGCGGCGGAGGCGGGGCTTCGTAGCGGCAAGGACTCGTCGTCTTGAACGCAGTGAAGGACCTGGACCTGCCGTGACTCGGCAAGTGCAGGTCCTTCACTTTGTTCAGACCACAGGGGGTACTAGTGACCGCCGTTGGCCTTCGGCACAAAGAAGCCGTCATTCAGCGTCTTGAGATACGCAACAACCGCTGCCTCCTGCTTTACCGTGAGACCGAGATTTCCCAGCTCGTCGCGGTTCACATTTTCGGTCACTTCCGGCGCTGGCCAGCAGTTTACACCGAACGACGCATTGGGCGTCACGGCGCAATCAGGCAGTACGTCGCGCGTGTTGTAGAAGTGCACGACCTGTTCGAGTGTCTTGAACGCGCCGTTGTGCATGTACGACTTTGCGCCGCCGTTGAGGCGCTTGTCGAGATTCCGTAGTGTCGGGACCTTTTCCTGTCCAAACCGGTCCACGTCCCCCAACACGCCGCCAAGTCCCAGGTCGCGGAACGCTGCGTTGCTCAGGAGCGCGGGATTCTTGGGGTTGGCGGGGACACCGATGTTGTCATACGTGTAGTCCGTCATCAGCGCCCCTTCGCCGACGTTGGGATGACAACCCGCGCAGCCAGCCTGTCCTTCGTACAAAATGCGGCCTGTCTCTTCCAGGTCGGTCAGCTTTGCCGTTCCCTTGAGCGACGCGTCGTACTTGGAGCTGAACGCGTTCACTTGTGGCGATGCCTCGAACGCCGCGATGGCCAGAGCGATGCGGTCGAACTCGAGGTTGACGATCGATCGAGTCGCAGGGGACAGGGGAACCGTTGACCCTTCTGTCTCGCATTTCCCGCCAATACCGTTCGGCCACACGATGCTCTTGATGCGCGCGTCGTAGGCTTGCACGTACGTGTTGACGTACGACGCCTTGGAGATGCGCCAGACGACGCATGCAACATCGGGCAGCCCCTGCTCCACCGGGTTTACGAATGGCAGCTGGGATTGCTCCGCCGATGGACTCCCCAGGCGCGTCCCCGTTGCTCGGCCGTCCCAGAAATTTCCGCCGACATACGTGTCGTCGTTGGGATCGTAGTAGAGGACTGGGCTCTGCGTCGCATAGGCGACGCTCGGTGGCTTGCGAGAACCGAAGCGGCTGGTGACGGAACCGAACATCACAGCGCCGTTCGCGTTGATCGTCGTGTTGGGCGAGGTAAACCCGAAGTCCATATCGTGGCACGAGGCGCACGACTGGTTCTGCTTCAGCGAGAGCGTCTTGTCGCTGAAAATGCGCGCGCCCGCAACGGCGAGGAGCGCCGGGTCGGACACCGCATTGCGCGACGCACCCTGCGGCGTGGGCGCAGACAGCACGTTGGTGGGAGTCGCACTGTCGCACGCGGTAACGACGAGCGAGACGGCGAGGAGCGCCTGAAAAGCCTTCGCTTTCAGGACGGAGGCGCGCGACATGAGATGCATGCGTGGGGGCGTGGGGGGTGGGACGACTGACTCCGTAACGCGACATGACCCGGGCGGAACCCGTCAGCGGGACTCGCGCGCCCTACAACGACAGCTTTTCGATTGGCACGGGATGGGGAACTGCTGCGGCGTTCCTACATGTATCGGTGCACGCCCTGAACAGCTTTTGTGTAAACGGGCACGAATTACGGCGAGAAGCCACTCGCAGCACCTTCTCGCGCTGACAAAGGCGAATCCTGTGCCGACAACTTCATGACTAAATCATGAACGTGCAATCCGCTCGTTCATGGTCCCACAGGGTCGGGACGCGCCTGCCGCACGCCCTCGTCCCGCACATGGAGCAGGCGCACGATGCGCTCATAAACATCCACCGCGGCGAGCAGCTCGGAAATCTCCACGAACTCGTCGTTCCTGTGCGCAACATGAATCGAACCGGGACCAAACAGGAACGGCGTGCCCCACGAGGGCATCGCCGGAATGTCCGTCGCAAACGCCACGACCGACGTCGCGAAGCCGGGCAGTGTTCCAAGGCGCACCGGCGGCACTTCAATTCCGCGCTCGACATGACCGCGCCCCTTCGCCCAAGCCTGCAGCAGCTCCCACACATCGTCGCCATCCGTGACAATCCTCGCCATGAGGCGCGCCTCCGCACTCGGCGCAACGACGTTGTCCGCCACTCCACCTGACAGTCGCCCGATGTTGATCGTCGTGTCACCCAGAAGGTCGTCGGTGGGCAGGACGAGTGTGTCGAGATCGGCCAGCAGGTGCACGAGATCGCGTGTCGCAGAATGGCCGAGGTGCGGATACGCGGAGTGCGCAGCCTCGCCGTCCGTGCGCACACGCACGCGCATGGCGCCCTTGGTACCCAGTGCGAGGGTGCTCTCGGTTGGCTCACCATTCACGAGTGCGCGGCTCACGAATCCAGTTCGACGAAGCCACTCGTCAGCCGCATGCGCGCCGTCATGCACTGTTTCCTCCCCAACAACGAACAGCAGTGCGACGGATACGGCGTCAGCGCGCAGCCGCTCTGCCGCGCAAAGCATGGAGGCCGCGATTCCCTTCGCATCACAGGCACCGCGACCAAGGATTCGTCCACCTTCACGCTGTGGCGGAATGAACGGCGGAACGGTGTCGAGGTGCGTTGAGAGTGTGATGTACGGCCCATCACCCGCCGTGGCGAGGATATCCGAGCGGCCGTCCGATACGGGTATCTCCGTCACCTCCCAGCCTCTCGCACGGAGTGCAGGGCCGAACGCCGCGATCAGCGCAGATTCTCCACCACTCGTGGACTCGATGGCCATCAACCATTCGGTGATGGCGGCCACGTCGGCTGGATCGGACGGAAATGGTGTGCTCGTCACATGCATCCTTGGGAACGTGCGATCTGGAGCGTCAAATCAAGAAAGGGCCAGCGCGAACGGGAAGGGCAAATGAACAAGATTCGCGGTCAGACCAAGCCGTTCAGCCCGTCCATCTTCCATTGCCGGGAAAGCTGATACATTTCAGTCAGCCTGCCGGCCGCCCGTTCCGCTCTGAACGCTCGCACTCGGCAGTGGCTCCGTTCTCCACCGTCGCGCTGTCAGGGGACAGAGAGCGACACCGCGAGACCCGTAATGACCTCACTCAACTCTTTTGGCAGCCGCGCGACGCTCGACGTCGCGGGAAAGTCCTACACGATCTATCGCCTGGACGCGCTGCGCGGCCCATCGAACGGCAATAGCGACCGCCTTCCGTTCAGCCTCAAGGTTCTGCTCGAGAACCTGCTGCGCAACGAAGACGGGGCCTTCGTCAAGAAGTCCGACGTGGAAACCATGGCGTCGTGGAACGTGCAGGGCAAAGTGGAAAAGGAAATCGCCTTTCGCACGGCTCGCGTCCTCCTCCAGGATTTCACCGGCGTCCCGGCGGTCGTCGATCTCGCCGCCATGCGCGACGCCCTCGCGAAGCTTGGCGGAGACCCGCAGCGGATCAATCCGCTGCAGCCTGTGGACCTCGTTATCGACCACAGTGTGCAAGTCGACGAGTACGGCTCCGACGCTGCGTTCCTCATCAACACCGATCTCGAATTCGAGCGCAACGTCGAACGCTACGTCTTTTTGCGCTGGGGCCAGGATGCGTTCAAGAACTTCCGCGTCGTACCGCCGGGCACCGGCATTTGTCATCAGGTAAACCTCGAATACCTCGGCAAGACAGTCTTCGTCAACGAGGAAACGGGCGAAGCGTATTGCGATTCGCTGGTCGGCACGGACTCGCACACCACGATGATCAACGGACTCGGTGTGCTTGGGTGGGGCGTTGGTGGAATCGAGGCCGAGGCTGCCATGCTTGGCCAACCGGTTTCCATGCTCATTCCGGAAGTCGTCGGCTTCAAGCTGCACGGCAAGCTTCCAGCGGGAGCAACTGCCACGGATCTCGTGCTCACAGTCACGGAGATGCTGCGCAAGAAGAAGGTGGTCGGAAAATTCGTGGAGTTTTATGGAGTCGGGCTCAGCTCCCTGAGCCTCGCGGATCGCGCGACCATCGCGAACATGGCGCCTGAATACGGTGCCACCATGGGCTTCTTTCCCGTCGACGCGGAGACGCTCAAGTACCTGAGCCTGAGCGGACGCAGCGAGGATCACGTTGCGCTCGTGGAAGCGTACACGAATGCGCAGGGTCTTTTCCGCACCGACGAGACGCCGGATCCCGTATTCACCGATAGCATCGAGCTCGACCTCGGGACAGTGGAGCCGAGTCTCGCGGGCCCGCGCCGTCCGCAGGATCGCGTTCCGTTGACGAAGGCGCGAGCGATGTATCAGGACGCACTCCGCGCCGATCTCGATAAGTCCGGCACGCTCGCGGGTGTCGCCAGGGCCGAGGCGGCAACCGGGCTGCCGTCAGCGAGGGTGACGACCACGTCGG
>JBDTMO010000472.1:0-4775 GCA_039934235.1 bacterium
CGCTGCTCCCGGGCATCACGCGCGACAGCATCATTACGCTGGCGCGCGACGCGGGTCTTGAAGTCCGCGAGCAACCACTACAGCGCGAAATGCTATACATCGCGGACGAGGTTTTCCTCACCGGCACGGCGTCGGAGGTGACGCCTGTGCGCAGCGTGGACAAGCTCAAGGTCGGCATTGGCCGCGCTGGCGAAGTGACGAAGTTGCTCCAGCGTACGTTCCTCGATCTCGTGCAGGGCAAATCCGAAGACACGCACAATTGGTTGTGCCACGTGCGTGCGGAGCGGGCGAGCGCGACCTGATTCCGGCGCGTCTTAACGGCCGACGCGACGCACCAGCGCTTGAAACCGCGGTTCGTCGCGCAGGGGATCCAGCAGTGGGTTCACGGTGAAGTAAGCGAGCCACCCCCGACGATCATCGAACGCGCGCTCAGCCCAATCGAGCGCGCGTGCGTTGTCTCCGAGCCCGATGCACGCGGTGGCTAAAGCAACAGGCGAGACGTACTCACTCTCAGCGCGGCGCTCGAGATCAGCGCGAACCGACTCCGCATCCACCCGCTTGCCTGCACGCGCCAATGCGTATCCGAGCGTGCCCAACGTGTAGCTGCTGCCGGCACCATCCATCCTCACCGCTTCGCGTAGCACCCGCTCGGCCTCCGCATACTGTCCGTCGTGCGTCAGGATGAATCCGAGGACGCGATACGACTCTTCCGCATTCGGATTCATCTCGATCGCACGCGTGATGTGATATCGAGCCTGTTCGTAGCGCCGAGCGTAGACGTACAGCCACGCAAGGCTGCGACGTACCGATACGGACGCTGGATCAAGCTCCTGCGCCGTGTGGCCCTCCACCAGCGCCTCGTCAATCTGTCCGCCTGACGCGAGCATGAAAGCGTACCACTGGTGCCCCGTGGCGTAACGCGGATCGAGCGAGATGGCGCGGCGGAACTCCCGTTCCGATTCCGGCCAATTCCAATCATACGCAAACAGCGACCACGCGAGCGACGCGTGCGCCTCGGCCAGTGAGTCGTCGAGTTCGAGCGCCTTACGCGCATACGCCTTAGCGCGCTCGAACCCTTCGGCGACGGGCACACTACGGTAGTCGACGTGCAGGGAGTAGGCGTCGGCGAGTCCTGTGTACGCGAGGGCATAGCTCGGGTCGGCCGCAATGGCTTGCTCAAAACACTCGATCGACTCCGCGACTCCTTCCTGCGACCGTTGGTTCCATGCATATCGGCCCCGGAGATACATCCCGTATGCGACCACGTTCTCCGTGTACCGACGCGAGATGGGCGGCGTGAGATTGGCGAACGTCGTCGCGCGAAGTGTATCGACGATCGTGCGCGCTATTTCGTCCTGGATCTCGAACACATCGTGCAGGGTGCGGTCGAACCGATGTGACCAGACGAGTCGTCCATCACTCGTGGATGTGAGTTGCACCGTGATGCGCAGGCGGTCACCTGCCTTGCGCACCGTGCCCTCGAGCACTTCCGTGACGCCGAGGAGCGCGCCGATCGATCGCACGTCTTGCGGCTTGCCTTTGAGTGCGAACACCGACGTGCGCGAGGCGACTCGAAGTCCCTCGACCTTCGACAGCGCATCAATGAGCTCGTCCGTTATTCCATCGCTCAGGTATTCGTTCTCCGCATCGGAGCTCGCGTTCACGAACGGCAGGACCGCAATGCTACGAGCCACGGTTGACCGCTTTTGCGCAGCGTTGGAGTCGCGCGTAATCAAGGCATGCGTAAAGTCCGTTATGCTGGCGTACCGCGCTTCGGGCGCTTTCGCGAGTGCCTGGGCGAGGGCATGCTCGACCTCGACCGGCACCTCCGGACGCAGGGCGCGAATGGAACGCGGAACTTCCATGACGTGCTTCATGAGCGTCGAGCGCAAGTTCCGTCCAATGAGCGGAGCGCTTCCGCCGAGCATCTCGTACAACACGCAGCCGAGGCTGTAGATGTCGCTGGCCGTGCCGATGTCGCGGTCGCCCGTCGCTTGCTCAGGGCTCATGTACGCGGGTGTGCCTACGGCGATGCCTGCATCCGTGACGGCGTCGGTCGCGCTCTCACAGGTGCGCGCCACACCGAAGTCCGCGAGCACCGCGTGACCGTCGGCAAAGAGGATGTTCTCCGGCTTGACGTCACGGTGGATGAAGCCGTTGCGGTGCGCGTAATCGAGTGCGAAGCCGACGTCGTGCGTAATTCGGATCGCTTCGTCGATGGGCAGTTGCGGTTCGCGCTCGAGACGATCGCGCAGCGATCCTCCGGAGACGAACGGCGAGACATAGTACAGTGTGCCGCCTGCATTGCCCGAGTCGATGAGCGGGACGATGTGTGGATGCGCGAGCCGCGCAACGATTCCGATCTCGCGCAGGAATCGCTCCGCGCCGACCGAGGCGGCGAGGTCGTCACGAAGGACCTTGATCGCCACCTGGCGCCCGTGTTTGCGCTCTTCGGCGAGATAGACCGTCGCCATGCCGCCGCGGCCGATCTCGCGTCCGATGGCGAAGCGCTCCTCGAGCTCAGGATTTTTGAACGTCACAAGGACAGGCTCATCGTCAGAGTCACCGAATAATATGGCTGTCCTGAAGTGTACGACCCAATTGCCATTGAGTATTCTCGAAGCGATGCTGATCGTAGAGGTTGCGCCCCGCTCGACACCACGATGATCCGCGCACCGCGACGAGATACGTTGCGCCTTCCAAGTGCGCTACTCCGATGTTGCCTCGCCGCCGATGTCCTCATCGTCGTTCGGAGCCGATAAGAAGCTCGCCCTCGATATCGGCCTGCCGGCGATCGCGCGGACAGAAGCCAAGGATCGTGTCGTTTTCTGAGCGGCCCAACAGCATCATGGTGTGTCGCTCATGAAAGCGTTCGCTCGCAAAGTGTTCGGCCGAAATTCTCTCGAGCACAGCGAAGCGCCAATTCCAGTACTCGCCGACGATGTTGATATGACGCTTGAACTCGCCGTACGGCGGCGGATCGACGAAGAAGAGCGCAATGCTGCCACCGGTGTGGGCGCGAAGATGTTGGTCTCGACTGAATTCGGACTCGGTATCGGTTCCGTATTCGCGCTGTTCGGCGGTCACAGTCTCGTCGACGTCGAAACCTTTCCATGACAAGTAGTGGCACGACGCGCCACTGGCGCAAAGCCCATCCGTCGCACGAGTAGGAATGCGCCGAGGGCAATCGGGCGCACTGGGACGACGTGGGCGACGCCGAGACCGTCGGTGCGTGCAGCGGCAATTTGCCCCGTGGAATCCCATGCTGCGACCTCTGCGCCGGGAATTGGCGCGCCACTGCTGCGGACGAGAACGACCGTTTGCGCGTCCATGAAATGTGGTGCGCAAATCGGCAGCGCGATTGACCAGCGATGTCTGGAAGGCATCGCGATGATTCTAGCGAGCGTCGCGGCTAAGTGCGTCGAACTGATCGCGATCGCGTCTAGTTTCTCCGCGGTATGTGCATTGCGAACGAATGTGTCCCCGATCAGACCTCATTCCAAAATTGGAATGAGGTGCGCCGTCGGACCTACGCCTTACGCCCCTCAGCAAGGCTGGCACATGCTGGCAATCGAAGGCCACACCTGCGGGAGAGACAGCGTAGCCGACGCGTCTCTCAGGGCGTTTGCTCTGATCCGTCGCAGTTAATCAACCACTGGATCCCCAAGCGATCGACGACCACACCGAAACGCGCCGCCCAAAACGTCTTCTCGAGTGGCATCACGACCGTGCCCCTCCGCCATGTCGTGAAAGATGCGCTCGGCCCCTTCAACGCTGTGAACTGAAGCGACAGTGAAAACCCCTTCGGTACTTCGAATTTATCCGGCGTAATGTCGGGACCGATCAACACCTGGCCGCCAATAGTAATGCTTCCGCGCATGATCTTGTCCTGCCAATCAGCCGGCACCTTATTGGCAAGCTCGGTCCCGGCGTATCGAAAGAGCGGTCCGAGTATGCCGCCGAGCGAGCGTTCGTAGAGCGTGAGCGCGGCTCCGCACTCTCCCTTGAAGGTGAGATATGTGCTCATCTGCATGATGCACCTCGTGTCGATGGCGGGTTTGCCCCCTATATTCCCGGAAGGGAGGAGCACATGACCTGGAGCGATCACGTACACGCAGACCCGCATGTCGCTGGCGGCAAGCCGGTGATCAAAGGCACTCGTCTCGCTGTGGATTTTGTCCTTGCCCTGCTGGCCGAGGGCTGGACGCGGGAGCAACTCCGTGAGAACTACCCGCTCCTCACGGATGAGGCCCTCCTCGCCGTCTTCGGTTACGCTGCGGATGTCTTGCACGACCAAACCATACTGTCTGTGCATCCGGGCGCTGCCTAGTGCGGCTGCTTCTGGATGAGAATGTGCCGATCGCGTCCGTTCGTGCCCTGCGCGCCGCAGGGCACGACGTGTATTCAGCCAGTGAAAGTTCCGCGGGCGCGGCGGACGAGGTGCTTTTGGCGCGTGTCGATGCCGAACTTCGGCTCCTGATCACGTTCGATCGCGACTTCGGGCGAACTCGCGGTACGATTACATCGTGGCGCCGCCGGAGGAGTCGTCCTCCTTCGATTTGTGCCGAGCAGTGCTGACGAAGTCTCGCAGCTGCTCATCGAATTGATGGCACGAACGGACCTTGTCTGGAGCGAACGTTTCAGCGTGGTCGATCGACGACACATCCGGCAGCGTCCGCTCTGACGACAACTGGCACGGAGCCGTCCGAGCCATCTGTCCCGTACCGCATGATCTGAGAGTTTGACCCGGCAGTAGTGTGATCCACGCAGGAAGA
>JBDTMO010000473.1:0-4772 GCA_039934235.1 bacterium
CATCGCAGCCTCGCGCATATCGAAGCGATGCTCGACGCCGTGATACGCAATGAAGGTGAGCCCGACGTCGTGCAGATTTCCGGTGGCGAGCCAACGATTCATCCGGACTTTTTCGCCATCATGGACGCCGCGCGCGCGCGTCCGATCAAACACCTGATGGTGAACACGAATGGCATCCGCATCGCCACCGAGGATGGATTCGCCGAGCGGCTGGCGGAATACAAGGAGGGTTTCGAGATCTATCTCCAGTTCGATTCGTTCGAGCGCGACGGGCTCATGACGTTGCGCGGCGCCGACTTGAGACGCATTCGCGACAAGGCGCTGGAAAAGTTGAATGCGCTGAACATCTCGACGACGCTCGTTGTCACGCTCAAGAAGGGCCTCAACGACCATGAGATCGGCAAAATCATCGACTTTGCCGTGCAGCAACCGGCGGTCCGTGGGGTCACGTTTCAGCCAATACAACATGCGGGCCGAGCGGAGTCGTTCAATCCGGCGACGGATCGCCTGACGTTGACGGAAGTGCGACGCAAGATCCTCGAGCAGACGTCCGTCTTTCAGCCGGCAGACGTTGTTCCCGTCCCGTGTCATCCCGATTCGCTGGCGATGGCGTATGCGCTCAAGCTCGATGGCAAGGTGGTGCCGCTTACGGGCATGATCGATCCACAGATTCTCATCGAGGGCGGGCGCAATACGATTCTCTTCGAGCAGGATCGCGCGGTGCAGGAAGGAATATTCAAGCTGTTCGCGACGAATCATTCGCCGGAGTCATCGGCGCGGAGCCTCCACGATCTGCTCTGCTGTCTTCCACGCGTAAGTGCGCCGCTGACGTTCGGATACGAGAATGTGTTTCGCGTCCTCATTGTGCAGTTCATCGACGCGCACGCGTTCGACGTGCGGTCGGTAAAGAAGACCTGCATCCACATCGTACATCCGGACGGGCGGCTGATTCCGTTCGACACATACAACCTGTTCTATCGCGACGGGCTGGAGACGGAGCGGCTCGCCCCATTGCGGAAAATGGCTGAGGCGGCAGTATGACGTTTCCGGTGTACGTCGCGGGCGTGCATCCACATGTGCTCTTCGAGCTGCTTGCGTATGCGACGGGAGTCGCGATTATCGTCAGCATGCGACGTCGTGCCGGCGACGTATTGTCCATACGCGATCGATGGTCGATTGCGGCTGCCGCGCTTGTCGGCGGAGCAGTTGGTGCGCGCCTGCTGTCGTGGCTTTCTGAGCCGGCGCTGGTGTGGCCAACGGGAAAGACGATTGTTGGCGGATTGGCCGGCGGCCTCATCGCGGTGGAGCTTACCAAACGCGCGATGGGCATTCGCACTCCGACCGGGGATCTCTTCGCGCTGCCGCTCACGGTCGGCATCGCGATCGGACGCATTGGCTGTTTTCTTTCCGGACTCGACGACCACACGTATGGTACTCCGACGTCGTGGCCGACTGGTGTCGATTTCGGCGATGGAATTCGGCGACATCCGACCGCGTTGTACGAAGCGGCGTTTCTGGCGGTACTCGCGTTCGCGCTGGTGATGTTGCGCTCGCGCCAGGTGCGGCCGGGCGTGGAATTCAAGCTGTTCATGATTGCGTATCTGGCATTGCGGCTTCTGCTCGACTTCATCAAACCGGAGCCAGTTGTCGCACTTGGGCTCTCGGCGATCCAATTGGCTTGCGCAGGTGTGCTTGGGTATTACGCGATCTCACTCACGAGGAGCCGCCGCTATGTCCGCGCCTGAACCCGTCGTGCCCGACCAGCGCAAGCCGTCGAGGGTGAGTGTGGCGCTGGTGCTGTTTGCCGCGCTGCTGATCATACCGGGACTCTGCTTTGGCCTGTCGGATTTGGAGGGTCAATTTTCCATGGGCCTTCTCGTATTGTGGCTCCTGGTCCTGGTCGTTTGGATAGGCGTGCTGCTGGTCAAGCTGGCACGTTTCATCACGCGATCGCGGCAGCGAAAGTCGTCGGAGTAGCGCTGGACTTGGGTGCGGATCCTTCGACTCGCTGCGCTCGCTCAGGATGACATGTGACGCGAGCGCGTCGTCTGGAGGTATACCCAGATAGCGGTGCGCGCAGGGCTCACTCCCGAGTGCCTCACGAGCGACCGTTGCGAGCCAAAGCGGAGGAAGCAGGTGCGCATCACGCTGTGGGTTCCGCTCGGTGTCCAGGCCCTCGTGCTCGCCACGGCGAGCCACTCCGCGGCGGGACAGCAGGTAAGTCGCTTCTCCAGCGCCATGGATCTCGGCGCGCAGTTGCAACGCGACGGAACGGCACCTTGGGAAGGCTTCTCGCGACTCGCTCCAGCCCTCCGATTCGACGTTCCGTGGATGCAACTCGGAGCGGGCGCGTCGCTGGACGGCTCACAGCGCGGGCTCCTGTTCAATCACGGCGTCATCGACGCGGCGGTCGCGCCTGCTCCCATTGGCCGATTCCGATTCAGCGGCGAGGCACGAGCGGAACGACTCGCGGTGCAGACCGGCCAACTGCAAACGCCCTTTGACGTGCAGATGGCACTTTCATACGCACTCGGCGACGGTGGCATTTGGGTTGGCGCGGCGGTTGAACGCGCAGCTCAACTCGACGCCAAGCCGAGTCAGCCCTTACCGCGATTCGGCGTGTGGCGCCGATTCGGCGGTGCGCTCGTTTCGCTGAGCAGTTCGTCGCATGCCCTGCGGACACTGGGGCGCGCGTCGAGCATGCGCCCAGTCACGTTCATGGACAGCGTCTACAACGACACCACTCACGCGTACAACTTCTACAGTCGTCAAGTGTTCGTGGGTGACAGCGGTACGGTATCACGAACGCAGCTGTGGTCGGACCTCGAGTTGGGCGCCTCGTGGTCGGGAGGCGCGTTGGCGCTCGACGCGACGATGGGTGCGCGCCGAGCGACCGATGCAATTCCGCGCGAAGTGTGGGCGCACGTCAGCGCCGCATTTCAGTTGACGCCGAGACTCGCCGTCGTAGCGAGCGGGGGGAATAATCCATCGCGCCTCGTGAGCGGTACCTCTCAGTCGAGAGTGGCCTTGCTCGGATTAAGAATTTCCGCGATTGCGCCGCTCCGTCCGCCGCGCGCCGTACCGATCCGGACGTCGAGCGCCGCATTTTACATGGAGTTGGTGAGCGCCAATACCTACCTCGTATCCGTGCGCGTGCCACGTGCCCGCACCGTCGAGCTATCGGGCGACTTCCGGCATTGGCAAGCGGTCTCACTTGTCGAGACGCGCCCAGACGTCTGGGAGACGACGTTGACGCTGCCGCCGGGTGCGTATCGCATGAACATTCGCGTCGACGGTGACGAATGGAGAGCACCGCCCGGCCTACCGACGCTCAGCGATGAGTTCAACGGCACGGTAGGCATCGTCGTCGTCAAATGAGCGGTGCGGAAGTCTACCTGTTCCCACGTCCAGTGACCCCTGAGCCATTGCGCAGGTATCACCCCGTGGAGATGACAGATGCCATGCTCGTCGGTGCTGCGTTGGAAGGGGATTCGTCCGCGTTCGCGATGCTGGTCGATCGCCACGCGCCCGCATGCCTGCGCTTCGCCACGCGCATGCTCGGCAGTCGAGAGGATGCGGAGGACGTCACGCAAGAAGCCCTTCTTCGCGTGCATCGCAGCCTCACGCAGTTCGACCCGCGGATGAGTTTTCGCACGTGGTTGATGAGCATCCTCATCAATCGTTGCCGGTCCGCGATGCTGCACCGCCGGAGACGCACGGAGCGCGTGGTGCTCGACGAGGAGGCGGTAAAGGTCGCGAGCATCCGCTCGACGGAGAGCGACATGGCCTTGCGCGACGCGATCGCACGGGCGGTCGCGCAGTTGGACCCAACGCAGCGAGAAGCATTTCTATTGAAGCATGTCGAGTTACTGAGCTACGAGGAGATTGCGGCCATTACCGGAACGGGAATTTCCGCACTGAAAATGCGCGTGCAGCGTGCGTGCGACCGGCTACAGGTGTTACTCGCGGGAGATCGATATGCGTAGAATCGACGACGATGAATTGCCGGAGTCGCTGCGCCGAGCGACGGAGTTGCTGCGCGAGGCGCCGGGCGTGCGCGGTGAGTGGCGGCGTGATTTGCAGGTGGAGCTCGATCGGCCGCCGGCTCGCCGTTGGTCGATCAGGCCTATTGTCGCGATGGCCGCCTGTCTCGTTTGCGCGCTAACGGGAGGTGTGGTCGCACGGTTCGTGTTGCCTGCGAAAATGAGCGCGCGAGCCGAGGCAACGAACGCCGGATCGAGGCTTGCGCCGCCGGTCGAGCTTGCGTCGAACACGCTGCTGCCCGTGCGCTTCGAGTTTGCGGCGCCGAGTGCGTCGCGTGTGTCTATCGTCGGGGACTTCAATCGGTGGAATCCGGATTCATTGCCGATGCGTCGCTCGGCGGACGGTCGTCGCTGGATGATCGACGTGCGTCTCCCGGCTGGTCGCTACGTCTACGGATTTGTCGTCGACGGTGTGCTGGCGCGCGACCCTCTCGCTCCACAGAGTGCGGGCGATGATTTTGGCATTCCGAATTCCGTGCTCATGGTGTCGCGCGGCGGGGGCAGCTCATGATGCGACGGGTGAGCGCGCTGCTCTCGATCGCTGCGATGGCACTCGTGGCGTCGCACGCTGTTATCGCGCAGCAGCCCGCAACACCGGTGCGTTCGGCGACCGCGCTCAAGGTAGGCGCTGATGCGCGCATGACCATCGACAGGATCATTGATTCGGCGCGTGTTGCCGGTCTCCCAACAGATCCGCTGACAGGCAGAGAATATTGCAGTCGTTGTGGT